>NZ_FXZF01000039.1:0-13556 GCF_900169375.1 Brevibacterium sp. Mu109 | reverse complement strand
CCTGCCGGTCGGAGCTGGCAGCAGATCTTCGATCAACGACCACTGAGCATCAGTAAGCAGCTGGAATCTCGACATGCTTCCAGGCTCTCAGCCAGCGAACTACACCTTTGTCAGACACGCCCTAGGTCTGCTCGTCGCCGGCCTTCTCCGCACGGACGATGAGTGCGTTGAGCCTGTCCCGCAGCGACGCCAGCTCGTCGATGTCCATGTCGAGGTCGGCGAGGATCGCCCCAGGGATCGCTTCCGCGTGCTTCCGGACGTCCATCCCCTCGTCGGTGAGCCCGACCAGGCGGACGCGGGCGTCCGCGGGCGACGCGACCCGCTGGACGTAGCCGACCTTCTCCAGCCTCGTGAGCAGCGGAGAGAGCGTGGCCGGCTCCAGGTGCACCGCCCGGGCGAGGTCGCCCTGGTGACGGGGAGACTCCTCCCACAGCGCCAGCATGACGAGGTACTGCGGGTGGGTGATGCCCAGAGGAGCCAGATGCGGCCCGTACATCGCCACGACCGTGCGCGACGCGACGGCGAGAGCGAAGCACACCTGCTCGTCGAGGCGCAGCAGGTCGCGCGCAGGGGCGTCGGCGGGCGCGGAAGGGTCGGGATCAATGGTCACGCGTCGAGGGTACACCGCCCGTCAGCGCACGGTCCTCCTGCTATACTTAGTGCACGAAACAGTTGTGTGCCGCGTAGACTCGCCGGACCACACCG
This sequence comes from Brevibacterium sp. Mu109, assembly GCF_900169375.1. NCBI lineage: Bacteria > Bacillati > Actinomycetota > Actinomycetes > Micrococcales > Brevibacteriaceae > Brevibacterium > Brevibacterium sp. Mu109. The sequence goes on along the minus strand of NZ_FXZF01000039.1, from coordinate 12,851 downwards.
CGCCCGCCATCCGCACCGAGGAGATCCCACTCATGCCAGACGACAAGCACCCGCCACTCAGCTCGAGCAGCACGGGCGGCGGCGATCCGGCAGAGCCCAGCGCGATCCACGATCCGGAGGGCACTCCCGCGCCCGAAACACCGATGACGAAGCCGAAGGGCGACGACGGGTTCGGCCTCGGGTACCGCTTCTTCTTCCGGTTCCAGTACGCGCTCCTCCACGTCATCGGACCGCCGCGCCTGACCGCCAGCATGGACCCGCGCACGAAGCTCAAGCAGGACTACGACCGCCGCAGGGCACTGAACGAGCAGTGGAAGGCCGCCAAGGCGAAGGGCTGAGCAGCACGGGCCAGGCCCCGTACAAGCCCGTCCGCAAAGGCCCATCGGAGCCACACGCGCTCCCCGGGATGATGACCCCTGCCGCCGGTGTTGTCGAAGGAGACGGACACACCCTCGGAAGGAGTGGGGTCATCATGGACAGCACAGGCACGGGTGCACACAGCACGTACGACTACGTGATCGTCGGCGCAGGAGTCGCGGCGGCCTCGGCGGCGAAGGCGATCCGGGAGCACGACGCGGACGGCACCCTGGCGATCCTCGGTCGCGAACCGGACGGCCCCTACTACCGCCCCGACCTGTCGAAGACGCTGTGGCTGGATGGCGAGGCGCAGCTCGACAACGGATGGCTGCTCGACGGCGAGGCCGGCACTGGATCGCAGGACGGCGCAGACGTGCGGACCGGGGCGTCCGTGACGGCGATCGACACGAGCGCCAAGACACTCACGCTGGCAGACACCTCCACGGTCGGCTACGAGTACCTGCTGCTGGCGACGGGCTCGCAGCCGCGGGAGCTCGACCTGCCCGCATCCGACCGCATCATCCACTTCCGCACCGTCGAGGACTACCGGCACCTGCGCGCCCAAGCGAAGCCTGGCAGCCGTGCTGTCGTCGTGGGCGGCGGGTACATCGGCGCGGAGATCTCCTCCGCACTGGCGCAGAACGACGTGTCGGTGACCATGCTCATGCGCGGAGCGACGGTGCAGGGGCACATGTTCCCCGCGCGCCTGGCCGAGACGGTGACGCAGACGTATCGCGACCGCGGTGTGACCGTGGTCGGCGAGTCCGCCGCCTACGGCGCGAGCGAGCGCGACGATCACCTCATCGTCGCGGATGCCTCCGGCGAAACCCACACCGCCGAGGTCGTGGTGGTCGGCGTCGGCGTCACACCGAACGATCAGGTCGCGCGAGCAGCCGGCATCACCGTCGACGACGGGATCATCGTCGATCGCCGCCTCGCGACGAATGCACCGGACGTGTGGGCCGCGGGAGACGTCGCCCGCTACGAGGACGCGCTCCTGGGTGACCGGCGTGTCGAGCATGTGGACAGCGCGGAGCACATGGGCGCCGTCGCCGGCCGCAACATGGCAGTCGCCCGCACGCGGAAGGGCGATCCGGAGAGCTACACGTACACCCCGATCTTCTGGTCCGACCTCTTCGACTACGGCTACGAGGCGGTCGGAGACCTCGATTCCTCGCTCGAGACCGTCGAGGACTTCACCGACGACGGCAGCGCCGGAGTGGTCTACTTCCTCGACACCGGCCGCGTGCGCGGTGTCCTGCTGTGGAACGTGTGGGATTCGACGGACAAGGCGAAGCAGATCATCGAGCAGTCGACCGCGGAACCGCTGGACGCGGCGGAGCTGAAGGGTCGGATCAGCCTGGGCTGAGGCTGATCGGGCGAATTCCCCGAGGTGACGTGGGCCGGGCTGGGCCGGCGAGGAGCCCTCCCTGCCCACCTGGTGAACACAGGTCGACAGTCAAGGCTGACCGGATTATGGTGTGCTGAGTCACAGTTCGCATCGGTGCAGCTGCTTTCGCTCGCTGCCCGCCATGTTCCAGGAGAGCCGCCTGTGTTCACCACCCCGGCAGAGATCTACGAGCACTCGTTCCGCATCCACAGCGCGCTCACCGCGATCCGCGAGGACGACCGCGAGTTCACCTACAGGGACTTGTGGCTGTGGTCGGACGCCGTCATGGAGCAGCTGCGCCAGCACGGCGCCTCCACCGGTGATGTCGTCGGCATGTTCGCCGGCAACCGCGCCGAATGGCTGGTCGTCGAATCCGCCGTCGCCCGCATGGGCCTCGTGCGCACGCCGGCTAACTACATGTCCGCCCTGGAGACCGTCGCGTACCAGCTGGCATACGCGAAGGCCGCGTTCCTCGTCACCGACTACGACCTCGGCGCCGCACTCCTGCCCTACCTCGACCCGGACGACCGACCCGTCCTCCTGCAGGTGGAGGACCCCGCCGGCAGGATGCTCCCGGATGCGATCCCCCTGGCGCCCCTGCCGCCTGGTGGCACGGAACCCGACCGCACGGAGCACTCCGTCGATCCGGAATCGCGCGCAGGAATCTATTTCACCGGCGGGACGACGGGACGGCCGAAGGCGGTCTCCCACTCCGCACGATCGGTCGCAGCGGCCCTGTACATCCAGATGATCGAGGCGGAGATCCGCCCCGGCGAGCGCATGCTCATCATGACGCCGCTCGCGCACGCGGGCGGTTCCCTCGCGGCAGCCGCGATCGGACGTGGGGCGAACGTGCGCGTGCTCGACAGCTTCGATGCGCACCGCACCGTCGACCTGCTCCTCCACGATCGGATCACCTGGACCTTCATGGTGCCCACGATGATCTATCGCGTGCTCGACCTCCTCGACGGGCGCCTGGCCGACGGGGGGTCAGGATCAGAGGGATCAGGAGGATCGGGAGGATCGGGAGGATCGGGAGGATCGGGAGAACGCTCTGCGGATCTGGCCCTGAACACGATCGTCTACGGCGCCGCGCCGATGTCACCGACCAGGCTGGTCGACGGACTCCGCCTGCTGGGCCCGGTCTTCCTCCAACTCTTCGGTCAGACAGAGGCACCTCAGTTCTGCACGCGCCTCTCGAAGCTCGACCACGATCCGAACCGACCCGAACTGCTGTCCTCCTGCGGCAATGCCACGCTCTTCACCGACGTCGCGGTCACCGACGACACGGGCGCTCACCTGCCCCCGGGAGAGTTCGGCGAGATCACCGTGCGCACGCCCTTCGCACTGACCGAGTACATCGGCAATCCCGACGCGACGGCGGAGACGTTCTGGGACGGCTGGGTCCGCACCGGTGACATGGGAATCATCGACGACGCCGGGTACGTCTTCCTCAAGGACCGGAAGAACGACATGATCATCTCCGGCGGCTTCAACGTCTACTCCCGCGAGGTCGAGGACGCGCTCTCGTCCCATCCGCTCGTCGCGCAGGTCGCAGTGATCGGCGTCCCGCACCCGGACTGGGGCGAGGCGGTCCACGCGGTCGTGGTCACGCGCGGCGTCGGTGCCGACGACGACGAAGACGGGAGCAGTGCCGACGGCGACGAAGTCCGTGGCGATGGCGCTGACCGTGACGATGATGGCAGCGGTGACACTGACGGCCTCACAGACGAGGCACTCAAGGACCACGCGTCCATCGGACTCGCGCGGTATGCGCGCCCCAAGAGCTTCGAGTTCGTCGACTCCCTCCCGCTGACGCCGTTCGGGAAGATCGACAAGAAGGCGCTGCGCGCACCCCACTGGGAGGGCGCGGCCCGCCAGATCGGGTGATGCTGCCCCAGGTCGGGTGATGCTGCCCCAGATCGGGTGACGCACCCGCCATGCCTGTCAGACCAGCAACCGCTGTGCCTTGTTCACCCTCACCAACGTCGCCCTCACCAAGGAGTCAACGATGACATCTGCTCGCCCACTCACCTTCGCAGCGGCGGCCGTCTGCGCCGCACTCACGCTGTCCTCCTGCGCCGGATCCGCGGGAGCCGGAGGCTCGTCCGGCGGTGAAGCCGGCGCTGGCTTCGAATACGACGCCGACCAGGCAGCCGTCGACGAAGCGCTGGCCGATCTGGACCCGGTCACACTGACCTACCAGCCCGCCGCGGCCTCACCGGAATCGATCATGGCGCCGGCCGCCTACGCGTACCAGGACTACATCGAAGAGCGGTCCGGCGGGAAGATCACTCTGGAGATGGTCTGGGGACAGGCGATCGCAGGCTACGCGGAGGTCGACGACGCCCTGGCGGACGGGCGCCTCGACCTGTCCTACTCGCTGCCCATCTACAACCCCAGCGACTACCCGTCGTTCGACGCGACCGCATCCGCCCTCTCCGGGCTGCCGATCTCCCCCGTGCGCGGAGAGGCGATCTACAACGCGGTCGCAGGCGATCTCGGGTGGCAGACCGAGAGCCTCCTCGACGAGTACGAAGCGAAGGGCGTCACGCCGCTGACCCCGATGGTCGCGTCGGGAGGCTACTACCCGATCTGCAACGAGGAGGGGAGCGAACCGGACGACTGGGAGGGACGCCAGATCCGCGTGGCGAGCACCTCGCACCTGAACGTGACGCAGGAGCTGGGGGCGTCCCCCGTGTCGATGGAGTACGTCGAGGTGTTCGAGGCCCTGCAGCGCGGCACCGTCGACTGCACGTTCGCACAGCTCCTCCCGTCTGCGGAGAGCCAGCTGTTCGACGTGGCCCCGCACCTGTCCTACAGCACGGACGAGGCGAGCATGGCGTCGCGGGCCGTGGGCGCGGAGCTCGCAGGCAGTTCGTTCGAGACGCTGCCGCTGGCCTACCAGCAGATCATCTTCGACGCGGCCCAGTCATCGTTCGCGGGCTTCGTCAACATCGTGGCCGACGGCAACACGGAGAGCGTGCGCCAGGTGAAGGAGGCCGACGGCACGATCGAGCAGATCGACGAGGAGACGGAGAAGATCATCAGCGACGCGAACGCCGCAGAGCTGGAGAGGATCCTCGACGACGGGCTGCTCAGCGACGACGTACCCGCGAAGATCGATGAGTCCACGGAGAAGTGGACGTCCGTCGCGGACGAACTGGGGATCGAGGACAAGGGCGATTTCGAGGACCTCGACGAGTGGTGGGAAGAGGGCGTCCTGGACTTCGCCCCGATGGGCAAGCGCGTCTACGAGGAGACCGGGCTCGCCCACCGACCGTCCTGACTCTCGTCCAGCAGCAGAGGGCACGGGGCGCGATACAGCGGACTGAAGCACACGGGCGCGACTCAGCTGCCCGAAGAGCGCGGTTCGGCTGACGGCGACCCGACGGTCACCTCGCGACTGAATGTTGAGTTTCCTTGACATCCATGTGCTAACTCTGCTTAACATGTAGATGTCAAGGAAACTCAACATCAAGGGGTGGATATGCCGATCACCGGACAGACCGGGGGCTCCACCGAAGCAGGTCCTCGCCCATCCGACGGCGGCACCGAGTCCATCCGGACTCTGCGCAGAGCCGTGGGACTCACACAGGGCGAGCTCGGCAAGCACGTCGGCGTGACCCGCCAGACGATCGCTGCCGTGGAGAAGGGCGACTACGCACCCAGCGTCTACCTCGCACTGCGCATCAGCCGCCGCCTGGGCTCGACCGTCGAAGCCCTCTTCCCGCTGGACAAGGAGCCGTCATGACAACGCATACCCCACGCCGCTTCACCACGACCGCAGACAGACTCGCAGGGATCGCCGATCCCTCGATGGGCGATGAGCGCGAACGGGACATCGCCCTGCGCGCCGGCACCGTCGCGATGGTCGTCTCGATCTTCACCATCCAGCTGATCGGCGTCGCCCTCGCCGTGATCGGCGTGGGGATGTGGTCCGGCATCGTCATCGTCGCGGCCCTCATCCCGAGCGGCGCCTACAGTTGGTACTGCCGCAGCGCCGGACTCGATATGAACCGCGTCTACTCGAAGATCGCCCCGCGACGCAGGCGACTGGCGACGCTCGCCGGACTCGCCGTGGCAGCCGCGTGGATCGCAGCGCTCTCGTTCCATATGTTCACGGGGGCGCCGCTCATCGACGTGGGCCTCAGTGATGCAGTCAGCACCGACAGCAGCACCGCGGCCGGCCTCGTCACCGGCGGCATCGTGGGCGGTGGGGCAGCGATGATCGCCCTTGCGTACTCCGCTCGCCGTGGACGCAGGCGCCTCGCCGCCGAAGACGACGCGGATGAAGACGCGGACGACGAGTACTGAAAACAGACAGTGGCAACGGGGAGTCGCCGCGCACGATGCTCAGACATCACGCGCAGCGCTTTCCGCACACGCAGGGGCCCCGGTCCTCCTCGACGGGAGGACCGGGGCCCCTGCGTGGATGTCTCACCGCGGGGGACGGAGACCCGCCCCTCGCACGCTCAGCTTGCTGCTCGGGCGTGCACGCTCAGCCTGCGACTCAGGCTTGCGCACTCGAACGGTCGCTCAGACCGTCGTCGCGCCCACGGCCGCAGACTTCACGAGCTTCGCGTACTTGCCCAGCACACCGGTCAGGCGGTGGTTCTCCGGGATCGTCCACTCCGTGCGACGCTCCTCCAGCTCCGACTCCGGCACGTGGAGCTCGATCGTCCGCGCAGCGATGTCGATGCTGATCTTGTCGCCGTCCTTCACGAGCGCGATCGGTCCGCCGTCCACAGCCTCCGGCGCCACGTGACCGATGCACAGGCCCGTCGAACCGCCGGAGAACCGACCGTCCGTGATGAGGAGGACGTCCTTGCCGATCCCCGCGCCCTTGATCGCACCGGTGATCGCGAGCATCTCGCGCATACCCGGTCCGCCCTTGGGCCCTTCGTAGCGGATGACGACGACGTCGCCGGCCTTCAGCTCACCGTTCAGCACGGCGTCCATCGCCGGCTGCTCGCGGTCGAACACGCGCGCGGTTCCGTCGAACACGTCCGCGTCGAAGCCTGCCGACTTCACGACAGCGCCCTCGGGAGCGAGCGAGCCCTTGAGCACCGTCAGGCCGCCCGTCGGGTGGATCGGATCGTTGAGCGCGCGGAGGATCTTGCCATCCGGGTCCGGCGGATTGATCTTCTCGAGGTTCTCCGCGACCGTCTTGCCGGTGACCGTCATGCAGTCGCCGTGCAGCAGGCCCGCGTCCAGCAGCGCGCGCATGACGACGGGCACACCGCCGATCTTGAAGACATCGTTCATGACGTACTCGCCGAACGGCTTCACGTTGCCCAGGTGGGGCACCTGATCGCCGATCCGGTTGAAGTCGTCGAGGCTGAGGTCCACGCCCGCCTCGTGCGCGATCGCCATCATGTGCAGGACCGCGTTGGTCGATCCGCCGAACGCCATCGTCACGGCGATCGCGTTCTCCAGCGACTCCTTCGTGATGATGTCCTTCGTCGTGATGCCGCGGCTCAGCAGGTTCACGACCGCGTCGCCGGACATGCGGGCGAACACGTTGCGGTTGCGGTGGATCGCCGGCGGCGCGGCGGAGCCGGGCAGGGACATGCCCATCGCCTCGGCCGCAGACGCCATCGTGTTCGCGGTGTACATGCCGCCGCACGCGCCCTCGCCGGGGCAGACGGCGCGCTCGATCGCGTCGACGTCCGCCTCCGTCATCTTCCCGGCACGGCATGCACCGACCGCCTCGAAGGCGTCGATGAGGGTGACTTCCTTCTCCGAGCCGTCGGACAGCTTCGCGGTGCCCGGCATGATCGAGCCGTTGTAGAGGAACACGCTGGAGAGCTCGAGGCGGGCCGCCGCCATGAGCATGCCGGGGATCGACTTGTCGCAGCCGGCCAGCAGGACGGAGCCGTCCAGACGCTCGCCGCCGAACACCGTCTCCACCGAGTCCGCGATGACCTCGCGGGAGACGAGCGAGTAGTGCATGCCCTCATGGCCCATGGAGATGCCGTCGGACACGGAGATCGTCCCGAACTCCAGCGGATAGCCGCCCGCCCCGTGGACGCCTTCCTTGGCGAACCCGGCCAGCCGCTGGAGCGACAGGTTGCACGGCGTGATCTCGTTCCACGACGAGGCGACGCCGATCTGCGGCTTCTGCCAGTCGTCGTCGCCCATGCCCACCGCACGGAGCATTCCGCGGGCCGCGGCGCGTTCGATGCCGTCGGTGACGTCGCGCGAACGCGGCTTGATGTCCACGCCCGGATCGGGCTGTGCTGGTGACGAGGCGACTGCGGGGCCGGGATCAGTGATGCTCATGTCCCGCATCTTAGGACCGCCGTCACACTGTGCCGCCACCGGCCCACATGGCGGACCGGAACACCGCCGCCGAGGTGCCGGTCACCCTCGCGGGCGACCGGCGCCTCGGCGGCGGTTCAGTATCGGTGGAACCACGTTCACCTGCACGGATGCCCCGAATCGGTCAGGGCGGCAACGCGCACGCAAGGGCACGTCACGGTCATGCCGTCGCCCGTTGACCGTCTCACCGGCGAAGGCCAGAGCAGGGTCGGGCCGAATACCGAACGCTTGTGTGCGCATAGTCCTGTATGCCAGAGACTCACTCAGCCCTGCGGCACCTCGACGAGGTTGAGCGGTTCCTTGCCCACCTGCAGGCGGTGCAGCTGCTCGACGAGCAGCCTCTCGATGCGCGGGTGGAAGGCCGACGCGTCTCCTCCCACGTGCGGGGTGAGCAGCGTGTTCGGCGTCTCCCACAGTGGATGCTTCGCAGGCAGCGGCTCCGGGTCGACGACGTCGAGCGCCGCATGGATCCGACCGGTCTGCAGTTCGGCGACCAGGGCGTCCGTGTCGACCACTCCCCCGCGGGCCACGTTGACGACGAGCGCACCGTCGGGCAGCGCGGCGAGGAAGTCCTTGTCCACGAGCTTCGCCGTGCGGTCGGTGAGCGGGGTGATGAGGACGACGATCTCCGCATCGGGGAGCAGCGAGGGCAGCTCGTCAATGGCGTGGATGTGGCCGCGGTCGTCATCGCGGGCGGTGGTGGCGACGCGTGTCTGCTCGACCTCGAACGGTGCGAAGCGGTCGAAGATCGCGTTGCCGATCCCGCCGGCGCCCACGATGAGGACCTTCCGGTCCGCGAGCGACGGCAGCTGCTGGTGGTCCCACCTCTGGTGCGTCATGTCGCGTGCTGCGACGTCGATGCCGCGCAGTCGGGCGAGCGCGAGCGCCACGGCGAGCTCCGCTGTCGCAGCCGCGTGCACGCCCGAGGCCGTCGCCACCTGCACGTCCGGGCCGACCTTCCCGATCAGCGCGTCGTACCCGGTGGTCTGCAGCTGGACGAACCTGAGGTTGGGCAGCTCGTGGAGGCGCTCGATCGTCGGGCCGTGGTCGGGGTACGGGAGGATGACCGCATCGATGTCGGACTTCTTGAGGCCGGGCGATTCCTCCTCCGCTGACCACACCACGAAGTCCACGCGGGACTGCTGGTGGTCGACGATGCGGGAGTCGACCTTCGACCGCAGCTCGCTGGTGGGGAATGCGACTGTCGTCACGTGTCCGGTCGGGGTCGTCTGGGCACCCGCAGTGCCCGTGCGTGCGTCTTCGCTCATGCGTCCAGTCTGGCATGCAGCACGGGCATTCGACCGAGCGAACATTCAGTGCCGGTCATCTTCACCACCCGGCGATGTCCTTCCACCGCAGACCACCCTAGAAAAAGGGGCAGAAACAGCTACCACAGCTCGCGGTTGTAAGGCATGCTGATTGAGCACTCGACCAATTGCTCGACGAAGGGCCCAAAACTATGAGCTACCCGCCTGCCGAACCGACAGCATCAAGCGGACTTGAAGACACGAAGGCTTTTCTGGATTATCTGGCGAACGAAAAGGAATCCATTTCAGCGCGCCAACTGATTTCATACTGGGGATCGAAAACACGAGGCACAAATGTTGTTTCGACAGTTGAATCCGACCTCGAAGCGATGGGCTTATACACCGATCCACCGTTCGATACCGGCCTCCTCGACAACCATATAAGAGTAAAGCACAGTGAATCTCGAATCGAAGAATCAATTCAGAAGGATTCGCCACGAGAACACCTGCTTACGCTCGCCCGAATACCGTCGGCAACGTTTGCCATTACAACGAGCCATGACGCCTACCAATCAGGCTACGTCACACACGACATGTCCGCGTCAGAGGCATCGTCACTGATGTTGCGGCACGACTTCTCGCAGGTCCCGGTAGTGCACAATGCCGACGACAAGACGCTTGAAGGCGTCTTCTCGTGGAAGACCCTCGCTCACGCGCGATTGCGAGGTGAGGATCCTGAGGCTGTCACCGATGCGATAGAGCCAGCGGACTCGGTCGACTTGTACTCAGATCTCTTCACGAACCTGCAACCGATAGCTGACAGAGGATTCGTGATCGTCACTCATCGCGGAAAGCTGTCAGGGATCGTCACTGCGGCAGACTTGACTCGCGAGTTCGAGAATCTCGCCATTCCGTTCCTCACGGTAGGGCGCTGCGAACAGGAACTCAAACGTGTGGCTGAAGCGAAGTTCGCCTCGAAACCACCGAAAATGCCTTTCTCGGAAATGATGTTCGGGAACCTGCAGGACTACTTTAGAACCCATTGGGACGAACTCGACTGGGATATCTCTAAGACAGTTTTCAACGACTGGCTGACTGAAACAAGGACTCTCCGGAACTCTATTGCACATTTTGACAACCCGGATGCCGACGTGTCTGCAGAGGTGGCTTCCGCGAACAGGCTCACAGAATGGTTGCGCCAAATCGAACCTGAGACAGCGATGAAGAATCCGGACGATCCGGCGGCCAAAGAAGTCGACTGAGCAGAGCCGCGAATTTCCCCAGAGCCGCTCACCGGTCGACCGCGGGCCGGATCTTGGCCATGATGCGGGCGAGGTCGTCGATGTCATCGGTACTCAGACGCGCGTCGAACACCTCGTGGATCTGCGCGCGATGGTCGCGACCGGCGGCGACGAGTGCGGCGGCACCCGCGTCCGTGAGGATGATGTTGTGGACGCGGCGATCCTCCGCGCACGCCTCCTTGAGCACCCACCCCCGGTCGACCAGCACGCCGATGCGGTAGCTGAGCCTCGGCACCGAGAACACGATCTTCTCCGCGAGCACCGTCATCCGGAGCGTGCGCTGAGGGGCTTCGGCCAGCACCATGAGGAGGTTGTAGTCCGCGAAGTCCATGCCCGCGTCGTCCTTGAGCGCCGCCCCCAGCCGCGCCATCACCCGCTGCGAGGTCTCGAAGTAGAGCCGCCAGGCCTCCATCGTGCGGGTCTCCCCCAGAAGATCACGGCGAGGTCCGCCACTCGGGGGATCGACGCGGTCGGGGGTGCCTCCCAGAAGGTTCGAGGCGTCGGTCATGCCCCTCCTTGTCCCAGGAGGACGGAGAACGGCGTCACCGATGCGGGGTCGAACTCGTCCCGACCGCGTTCCTCGCGCGCCCGGTCGCCCAGGCCGCGCGGTGTGATCGCCGACCTGCCCGACTCCTCCGCGGGCCCCGCGTACGGGATGTCGCGGGCGTAGTCGTCGGACCGCGTTGCCGAGGCGCCGGTCGGCTGGGTGCCGGCGGGCGCCTCGGCGGCGGTGTCCTGCTGCGCGCCGGTCGCCGCCGGGTTGAGTGCCAGGGCGAGCTCCGCCAGCTCGTCCGTCGCCTGGGTGATGCGGCGGTCCAGGCCGGCCTGCTCGCCGCCGCCCCAGTCGTCCGTGGCCGCGAAGACAGAGGTGGGCAGCGCGTAGCCCTTGAGGTAGGCGATCATCGGGCGCAGCGTGGACTCCGCGGCGAGCGAATGCCGTGGTGTCCCGCCGGTCCCGCCCAGCAGCACGGGTGTGCCGGCGAGCGATGCGTCGTCGATGAGCTGCCAGAACAGGGTGTGGATGCCGGCAGGCGCCGCCTTGTAGACGGGTGCCACCGTGATGACGGCCGAAGCGCGCTTGACTGCGGCGAACGCCTCCTCGAGCTCACGGGCGGGGAACCCGGAGACGGTGAGGTCGACGAGCGCCTTCGCCAGCGTGCGCACGTTGATGTGGGTGGTCGTCACCTCGGCCCCACGGGCGGCGAGCGCGCCCTCTGCGGAGGCGAGCATGCGCTGGGCCAGCCGCGTGGTCGTGGAGTCCTCGCTCAGGCCGGTCGACACTGCGACGATCTCGATCATGGTGCAGTCCTCTCTGGAATGACGTGGGGCGGCGGGTCGATCACGTGGAGCCGGAGTCGGCCTTCGCGCGCTCTGCTTCCTGTGCGGCGAGGCGGTCTTCGTGCGCGCGGGTCCCGGGTGCGCCGCCGGGCACCGGGGCGTTGCCGGCGCGCTGGCGGGCGACGAGCCACTCGTGCGTGGGGGCCTCCGGGATATCCGCCGGGCGATCGGCGGCGAACTCCTCGCGGAGGGCGGGAACCACCTGCTCGCCGAGGATGTCGATCTGCTCGAGCACCGTCTTGAGCGGCAGCCCCGCGTGGTCCAGGAGGAAGAGCTGGCGCTGGTAGTCACCGGCCCACTCGCGGAAGCCTGCGTAGCGCTCGATGACCTCCTGGGGCGAACCGACCGTGAGCGGTGTCTGCGCCGTGAAGTCCTCCATGCTGGGCCCGTGGCCGTAGACGGGCGCATTGTCGAAGTACGGGCGGAAGCGGCGGACCGCCTCCTGAGAATCCTTGTGCATGAAGACCTGACCGCCCAGACCCACGAACGCCTGGTCCGCACGGCCGTGGCCGTAGTACTCGTAGCGCTGGCGGTAGAGGTCCACCATGCGTGCCGTGTGGCTGGTGGGCCAGAAGATGTTGTTGTGGAAGAAGCCGTCGCCGTAGTAGGCGGCCTGCTCCGCGATCTCCGGGCTGCGGATCGAGCCGTGCCACACGAACGGCGGCACGTCGTCCAAGGGCCACGGGGTGACGGTGAAGGAGCCCAGCGGGGTGCGGAAATTGCCGTCCCAGTCGAGGTTCTTCTCGCGCCACAGGCGGTAGAGCAGGTGTGATGTCTCGAGACATCGGTGACAGTTCTGTATCAGGACATCGGTGACAGTTCATGTCTCAGGACTTCGGTGACACTCTGAGATTCTTCCGTGGTCGACCTCCACGCCTGCCAGTCGGATCCGGC
>NZ_FXZF01000009.1:0-139131 GCF_900169375.1 Brevibacterium sp. Mu109 | reverse complement strand
AACGCACCGGCCGCGGATTCCGCAACGCGGAGAACTACCGGACGCGTATCCTGCTCACCAGCGCCGCGAGAACCGTAGCGTGAATACCCGCCACAGCAGGGTCATTCACCACGAACCGCGAAGAGCCCGTTCACTGGGGTTCTCACCGGGGCCAGTGGGGCAGTCGGGCAGTCGGCGAACCTGCCAGCCGGTCGGCTCCGCTTCTCGGGGTCGCCCGACCCGTCCCCGAGCCCCGGTTCTAGGATTGAGCGTTGGGGTCGTCGGGAACCGCATTCGCGCGGGCGTCCCTGCATCCGTGGAAGACGAGGGGACCATGACGGACGAATCGATGGCGGACGCCGGCGCGTCCGGGCAGCCCGACCGAGCGCGCACGATCGTCGTGATCGGCAGCAGTGGCGGGAACCTGCGCAGCCACGGCGGCGACGATCCCCCTCGGCTCATCTCCGACGTCGTGAGGCAGGCGGGCGCAGCCGGGTTCGACCTGGTCGACGCCCAGTTCGTGGCGGCGACGGCGTCGATGGACGGCATCAGCACGAAGACCCCCGCGAAGCTGTGGGGGGTGTCCGCCGATGGAGTGCCGTACGCCCACGTCGACGGCACGCTCGACGAGGTGAACGCCGCGGCCCGCGAGCAGGACGCAGAGCTCGCCCGGCGTATCCGCGCAGGTGAGGTCGACGGCCTCATCATCATGAGCGCCGACCCCGGCGACGTGAACGCGCAGGCACTCGCCGCCTCCGCGCAGGCCGGCCTTCCCGTCGCAGGAACCGGCGGCAGCTCGATCGCGAAGGCGCAGCAGCTGGGCGTCCGTCTCGTCGCGGTGTCCGGGACGACGGGTACGACGAGCTCGACGCGTGCGGTCGCCTACATCTCCGGCCTCGCGCGTCATTGGTCGGTGAAGTACCGGCCAGTGCTCGGCGGTTCGTCGAGCGGATCCGTGGGAGCGCCGGGCGGCGCCGTCGCCGATGCCCCCGCCTGGAAGCGGATCAGCATCCGAGGCATCATGGTCGGCTCGCTCCCCGCGTTCATCGCGCTCGCCCTCGTCCTCGCGCTCAGCCGCATCCCGGGCGCGGACTTCCTGAGCCCAGTCTTCGACCTCCTCCTCGCAGCGCTGCCGATCGTCGTGTCCGCGGTCGCTGCGCGGAGGGTCAGTGGACTCGACGAGGTCGGCCTCGTCGCCGGAGCGCTCGCGGGGATCCTCGCGCAGGAGGGTGGGATCCTCGGCGGTCTCGTGAGCGGCATCCTCGCGGGCCTCGTCGCGCCCACCGTCATCCGCTGGACGCTCGCGTGGAGGTTCCCCGCGACGACGGCGAACATCCTCACGGGCGCCGTCGCAGGCCTCGTGCCCGGCCTCCTCGTCTACTTCGCGCTCGCCCCGTTCACCAGTCTGCTGGGCGACTGGGTCAAGGCGGGCATCGAATCCGCCGTCGATTTCAGCCCGCTGCTGGCCGGCGCGCTCGCGGGCCTCGTCATGTGGCCGGCGATCATCGGCGGCGTCTACCACTCGGTCATCCTCCCGCTCGTGCTCCTCGAGATGGGGGAGAAGGGGCACAGCTTCTTCGGGGCGATCGACATGGTCTCGCTCGTCATGGTGTCGTTCGGGATCACGCTCGCGAACGTGGTGCGGTCGCGGACGTCGGGTGAGCGGGCGCTCGCGGGATCCGGGTCCGCCGTGAACGTCTTCTTCGGAACGTTCGTCGAGGCGTCGTATCCGTTCATGTTCGGCGACAAGCGGGTGTTCGCCATTGCGCTGATCGCGGCGACGGCCGGCGGCACAGTCGTGGGGATCACCGGCGCCGAAGCCTCCGCCTACCTTCCGGCGTTCGTCGCTCCGTTCATCTCGACGACGGCGTGGGGCATGACTCTTGCGATGCTCGTGTCGTTCGCGATCGCGTTCCTCGCGACACTGCTGGTGAACGTCATCGCGACTCGGAAGCGGAGCGATGCGGGTGCGGAGGCGGAGGCGTGGAGCGCCTGAGCGCCGGGGAGCGGGGTGCCGTGCTCCGCTGATCCGGGCCTGAGGAGTCCACGCCGCCGCGAGCCCACTCCTCGAGCACCTCCGTCCACGGCGTCGCCTCGACGATGCGCTCCCTCGCGAGCATGCCCGGCTCCAGCACGCTCGGATGCGCCCACAGGTACGACTGCGCGGCGAGCTCGCGGAACAGCGGGGAGACGAGACCGACGATCCGCAGCGCCCACGTGGGGATGCGGGACACGCCGGCCGGCTTCCGTCCCTTCGCGCGCGCAGCATCGGCGGCCATCTCACGCTGCGTGAGCGCCGGTGCCGCCGGGACGGTGTGGACGGCGTCGCCGGCGGCGGCCACGACCTCGGCGTTCTGCGCCGCGGCGACCATCGCTCGCGTCATGTCCGGGATGTACGTGAAGGTGCGGGCGGCGTCGGGGTCGCCCATGATCCACGCCCGCCGTCCCTTCCCCGCGGGGTCCATGACGAGCAGCTGCAGCACCGACGACTGCGGGTTCGCAGTGGGGCCGATGAGGTCCGCCGCGATGACGGAGATCGTGCGCGCCGTATGCGACGCCCGCGCGGCGAGCAGCACGGCGCGCACGTCGCCCAGCGGGGAAGCGGGGGCCGCTGCCGAGGACTCCGTCAGTGATCGTGCGCCTTCGCCGTAGGCACACACGGACTCAGGGAAGACCACGGGGATGTCGAGCTCGGCGGCGACGTCCATGACCGCGGCCTCGCGGTGCGGCAGATCTCTGAGCCACGCCTTGTGGTCGTAGGAGCTGTGGACGCAGTGGAAGATCGCGCTCGCACCGTCGGCCGCCTCGCGGAGGAGCCGCAGATCCGCGACGTCGCCGCTGAGTGTGCGGGCGCCGGGGACGGAGGCGGTGCTGCGGCGGAGCACCGTGACCGAGTGTCCGGAGTCCGTGAGGTCGCGGACGAGCTGCACGCCGATCTGACCGGCTCCTGTGATGAGGTAGTGCATGGCTGACTCATTTCTGTGAGCAGTGATCTCTGTTTACAGGTGTCACGGTATCTGCGCGAGCTGGAGAAAACAAGAGCAGTGATCACAGAATTGTTCGGGCGGTGAGCTGGTGGCAGACTGGCGACCATGGTGAACGGTGGAGGATCGAGAGGAGTGCGCGGCACGCACGCCGAGGCCAGGGCGCGGATGCGGAAGGGGATCCTGCGCGTGGGCAACGCCCAGCTCGAGTCCCGCGGCGCTGCTGCGCTGTCCGTGCGGGAGATAGCGCGGGAGCTCGGGGTCGCTTCCTCGGCGATCTACCGCCATGTCGCGGATCGTGACGCACTGCTGACCCTGCTCGTCGTCGACGCGTTCGACGACCTGGGCGATGCGATCGATCGTGCTCTCGACAGCGTCCCTGCGGGTGGGGCTGAACCGCGTGCCGCGCTCGCCGCCCTCGCCCGGACCATGCGCGAGTGGGCGATCGCGCATCCGCAGCGATGGGCACTGGTCTACGGGACTCCGATCATGGGCTACGCGGCACCCGCGGAGCAGACCACTGTGCCGGGCACCCGGGCGATGGCGAGGCTCGCGGGGATCCTCGCAACGGGGTCACTTCCGAGCGACGCGGTGGGGAGCGCGAGTTCCGGACTCGTCGATGAGCTGCGGGTGAGCACAGAGGAGCTGGGGCTCGCCCCGGATCCCGTCCTCCTTGCGGAGGGGATCGGGACATGGTCGTCCCTCGTCGGCACCGTGAGCGCCGAAGTGTTCGGCCAGTTGGGTACGGACCTCGCACGCTACGGTGCGGAGCTGCTCGACCGATGGATCGCATCGACCTCGGCGCGATTCGGGCTGGGGCCCTCCGTCCCGCGCTGACCTCAGTGCACATGGATCGCGGCGACGCCGCAGCGACGGCGCAGTGCGTCAGACGGTGAAGACCGCGTGACAGCCCGGCACGATCGTGCGTCCCTTGAGCTCCTCCAGCTCGAGGATCACGGCAGATCCGACGACCGTCCCGCCCAGTCGTTCAACGACTGTGCGGGCGGCCCGCAGCGTACCGCCGGTCGCGAGCACATCGTCGACGAGGAGGACCCGTGCTCCGGTGAGATCGCCGGAGGACTCGATGGCGGCCTCGGCGTACTCCAGTCCGTACTCGACCGTCACCTGCGGGTTCGGCAGCTTCCCCGCCTTCCGGATCGGGAGCACGCCCGTACCGCTGGCGGCGGCGAGACCGCCGGCCATGACGAACCCGCGGGCTTCGATCCCAGCGACGAGGTCGAACCCCGGCGCGCCGTCGTCCGCGCAGAACGGCTCTGCCATCGCGTCGAGGACCTCCCGATACGCGCGCGGATCCGCGAGCAACGGGGTCACGTCGCGGAACAGGACGCCCGGAGCGGGAAAGTCCGGAGTCGTGGAGATGAGTTCGGAGGCACGCTGCAGCCCTGCGGCATCGCCGTACTGCGTTGCCAGGCCGGGGGCCCGGATGGCGGCGGGCATCTGGGAGTGATCTGTCGGAGTCACGCGCACACTCTACGCGTCGTGCCCCGCACCCACTGCTGAGGCTTCGGAGCCACGAGATCGACGTCAGGTGATGGGCGTGCCGCCATTCACGTGCAGCACCTCGCCGATCACATAGCTGGACTCCGGAGATGTGAGGAACACATACGCCGGGGCGAGCTCCGTAGGCTGACCCGCCCGTCCGATCGGCGTGTCCTTGCCGAAATGGGGGAGTGCGTCCTTCGGCTGTCCGTCGGAGACCTGCAGCGGTGTCCAGATGGGCCCCGGAGCCACGGCATTCACACGGATGCCCGTCTCCGCGAGCTGCTGCGCCAGACTCTTCGTGAAGTTGTCGATCGCGGCCTTCGTCGCGGCGTAGTCCACGAGGTGCGGCGACGGCTTGTACGCCTGCACGGATGTCGAGTTCACGATCGTCGAACCGGGCGGCAGGTGGGGGATCGCCGCCTTCGACAAGCGGAAGATTGCACGCATGTTCGTGTCGAACGTGTTCTGCCACTGCTCATCCGACACATCGGCGATGTCTTCGACGGCGATCTGGCGTCCCGCATTGTTCACGAGGGCGTCGAGGCCTCCGAGTGCCTCCACCGAGTCCGAGATGAGCGATTCGCAGTAGTGGGCGTCTGCCAGGTCCCCTGGGAAGAGGAACGCCCGGCGGCCGGCCTCCTCGATGAAGGCGCGGATCTCCTGGGCATCCTCCTCCTCATCGGGAAGGTAGGACAGGGCGACGTCGGCGCCTTCTCTGGCGAAGGCGATCGCGATGGCCGCACCGATCCCGGAATCCGCGCCGGTGATGAGCGCTCTGCGTCCCTCGAGGCGACCGGTGCCCCGATACGAATCCTGTCCGCGGTCCGTCTGTGGGATCAGCTCCTGGTCGAGGCCGGGCTCGGGCTGATCCTGCCGCGGGGGAGTGATGTCGGGGAATCGCGTGACCGGGTTCTGGAACGTCAGCTGGTCGGTGGAGGTCGAAGGTGTCTGCGGAGATGTCTTCGACGGTGTCGTGCGAGCCATGGTGAGCCTCCTCTGATGCGGCATCGAGTCGATGGCAACAACGGTTCCTCAGGCAAGGTGGCCTGTCAATGGGGTGCGGTCGGGCTGCTGGCCGTCCCCCACTGTGGACCTGCGCGACGCCGGTCACAGTCAACCGCATAGGCTGACCGGACGACGGGTTCCCGACGGAGGCGTGTGATCATGAGCGACAACACCGGCATCGGATCTGCATCTGCGGACTCTGCAGACACGAAGGATTCCGGAACGGCTTCAGCTCTTGCTGATCGTGCACGGCGCCAGAGCTGGTACGGGGCGAAGCAGCATGTGAAGGCGATGCTGAGCCACCCGCTCTTCCACCCGATCCTTCGTGCCACCGCTCCGCGCCTCTCGCGGATCCGTGTGGGGCGGCTGCCGGCACCGCGGGAACTCATCGAGGTGACGGCCTCGGTGGAGGGTGCTGAGTTCATCATGCTGAGGCCCGACCGATGCGAGATCGCGAAGGAGCTCTACTGGGGCGACGGCCGGCGGCCCGAGGCGGAGGATGCCTACGCGATCGACCTCGTCGTCCGTCTGACCGGCGATGCCCGCACGTTCTTCGACGTGGGCGCCTACACGGGGATCTTCTCCCTCGCGACCCTCGCGGCCCACCCCGACCTGCGCGCCCACGCCTTCGACATGGTGCCCCCGGTCGTGCGGATGCTGCGGGCGAACATGGCGCGCAACGGATTCGTGGGTCGGGTCGTCGTCCATCAGGCGGGAGTGGGCGATCCGACGCTGACGGCTCGCATGCCATCGGTCGACAGCGGATCGGCGCTGCCGTCGTTCCTGTCGTCGGACATGGAGTTCGACGATGGGGAGGACGTGGGGTTCCTGGCACTCGACTCGCTGACGGACGAGGTCGACGGGCCCGTCGTCATGAAGGTGGACGTCGAAGGCGGCGAGCCCGATGTCTTCGCGCACGGGAGTGAGTTCCTCGCGGCGCATCGCCCGGACATCCTGTGCGAGGTCCTCGCAGACGCGGATGGGTCCCGGCTCGAGGAACTCCTGAGCGTCCACGGGTACCGCTACTTCCACGTGGGGTCGGACAGCATCCGAGAGCGTCCCGGCATCGTTCCGGACGATTCCGTCCGTGACTGGCTGTTCACGGTGAGGACACCCGCGGAGCTGCGTCGGATCGGCGTGACCGTGCTGGACTGACGGATGGCCCCGACGGCGGGGCACGATGGCTGAGCCCGACGGCGGGGCACGATGGCTGAGCCCGACGGCTGGGCACGACGGCTGAGCCCGACGGCTGGGCACGGGTCCACGACAGCTGGCTGCTCGACCGCCGGGTGCCCGACAGCTGGGTACTCGACGGCTGAACACTCGTCAGCTGTGCACTCGTCAGCTGGACGGCCGAACCGTCAGGATTCCGGGTCGATGGCGCTGATGTTCATCTGCCAGTTGATGCCGAAGCGGTCCAGGAAGGCTCCGTAGGTGTCTCCCCACATCTGCTTCTGCAGGGGGATCTGCACCGTTCCGCCCTCTGACAGGGCGTCGAAGGCACTGCGGATGCGCTGCTCGTCATCACCCATGATCGCGAGTGTGACGTTGTTGCCGGTGGTGAGCGGTTCGGGCGACATCCCCTCGACGTCATCGGAGACGTACAGGCGGATGAGGTCGGTGACTTCGAGCGATCCGTGCATGATCGCATCAGAGACGGGGTGGTCCGGTGGGACGGCCCCTGCGTCGCCGAACGTGGCGAACTGCGGCTCGGTGCCCAGAGCGGCACCGTAGAACTCGAACGCTTCACGTGCGTTGCCGGGGAAGCGGAGATAGGGGTGGAGTGCGGCGGGCATGGGCTGCTCCGTTCGTCGGATACGCCGGAGGCGGATCAGCCTCGGCGATGAGACCAGTAAACCATCGGGGTCGGACTCTCGACAGAGTCATTGCAGAGTTCTTCCGACCGATGGAGGAGTGCAATAGGCTGGCCGCCATGGACAGTACCGAACGCAGACGCGGAGACGGTGGCCGGAACGAGGTCCGCCCCGGTCCCACACACCTCAGGGGTCGGGCCGGATCTCTCGACGCCTATGACCCGCTTGCGGCCCAGCGCACCGCGTTCGCAGCCGCGCCGGGCGTCGTGTCGTATCTTGACGGCAACTCCTTGGGCCGACCGACTGCCGATGCGGCGGAGAGGCTGAGTTCCTTCACCGCGGACCAGTGGGGCGGTCGCCTCATCCGCGGCTGGGACGAGGGCTGGTTCGAGAAGCCCCTCACGCTCGGCGACCGGCTGGGTACGGCGACGCTGGGGGCGGGCCCCGGGCAGACATTCATCGGTGAGTCGACCACGGTGGTCCTCTACAAGCTCATCCACGCGGCACTCGACCTGCGCCCCGACCGCACGGAGATCATCGCCGACTCTGCGAACTTCCCCACGGACCGCTATCTGATCCATGGCATCGCCGAGGAGCGCGGACTCACCGTCCGCTGGCTGGATCCGACCGAGGTGGAGACGACGTCGAGCGACGCTACCGTCACCGGGATCCGACCGGACCAGGTCGCAGACCTCGCGGGTGATTCAACGGCTCTCGTCCTGCTCAGTCACATCGACTATCGGACGGGGTACATCGCGGATCTGCCCGCCATCACGGACATCGCGCACCGCGCCGGCGCGCTCGTGGTCTGGGATCTCTGCCATTCAGCGGGCGCTCTGCCCCTCGACCTGGATGCGTGGGATGTGGATTTCGCCGCCGGCTGCACCTACAAGTACCTCAACGGAGGCCCCGGCTCACCCGCGTTCGGGTATGTGGCATCCCGGCACATACCGGCCGCGACGCAGCCGATCCGCGGATGGATGGGAGTCGCCAGCGCGTTCGAGATGGGCCCGTCGTACGAGCCGCACCCGGGTATCCGACGATTCGTGAGCGGCACGCCTGCCGTGCTCGGGATGGTGCCGCTGGAATCCATGCTCGATCTGGTCGAAGGCGTGGGGATGGAGGCGATCCGGGCGAAATCGACTGCTCTCACGGACTTCGTCATCGAGCTCTACGATGAGCTGCTCGCTCCGCTCGGCGTCCAGCTCGGGTCGCCCAGAGACGGATCAGTGCGCGGTGGCCACGTGACGATCCACCATGACCTGTGCGAGGCGGCGCTGCCCGCTCTGTGGGAGCGCGGAATCATCCCCGATTTCCGGAGACCCAACGGCCTGCGGCTGGGGCCGTCGCCGCTCTCGACGGGCTTCACGGAGGTGTACGAGGGCGTCCTCGGCATCCGGGATGCACTGCTGGAGGCAGGTGCGAGTGGATGACGGGGGCCCCGGCGGGCCCGTAGGCTCCGTGCACGGACTCGACGACTTCGACGCGCGGCCCGGCAGCATCACGTCACTGCTGAGGACGTTCGTGGGTCTCCACGTCCGGAAGCTCGGCGGGTGGATCGCAGTCGCGGATCTCGTCGGTCTCCTGCGGGAAGCGGGGCTCACCGCGACAGGGGTGCGATCCGCGGTCTCGCGGGCGAAGGCGAAGGGCCTGCTCACTGCGGAAGTCCGCGGTGGGACTCCCGGCTATGTCCTTCCGGAGGGTGCGTCGCGGATGCTGGAACGAGGCGACGCGGCGATCTTCTCCCGTCATCGGCATGCGGTGGAGGACGGCTGGTGCCTGCTGTCGTATTCGGTGCCCGAGGGAATGCGACCTGCCCGCTACAGACTCCGCCGCCTCCTCACCCAGCTGGGGTGTGGAACCGTGGCAGACGGGCTCTGCATCGCACCGCATCGGCGTGCGCGCGGTCTCGAGTCCCACCTCGAGGACGCCGGCCTGCGCCGCTGGGTCACCGTATTCGACGCGGCGGACCTGAGGACCAGCGAGGACCTCGCTGCCGCGTGTGCGCTCTGGTGGGACCTCGACGCGACGGCGACCCTGCACAGGGACTTCCTCGAGCGGTTCTCAGAGGGCGCCGCCGCGCGAGGAACGGATGCACCCTCCGGTCGCGACGATTTCGTCACGCAGCTGAGGGTCGTCGATGCGTGGCGTCCCATTCCGTACCTGGATCCGGGACTCGCACTCGAGGCGCTGCCGTCGGACTGGCCGGGTGACGCAGCGGCTGACCTCTTCGCGGAGATCGATGCACGCGTGTCCGGTCCCGCCGCTGAGTATGTCGCTCGCGCAGTGACCGTGTCGTCGACGGGCGAGTGAGCAGGGAGACTGTCAGAGGTGAGCGCGCCACGAACTCGCAGGCGCGACGAGATCTGGGTATGAGAGCCGAGGACGAGGAGTTCGACACGATGACGACCGAAGAGATGACTGCCGACAGCGGCACCGCCCACCCGAACCCGGAGGAGACCCATTTCGGGCGGATGCTGGCCGCCGAGGCCGAGGCCGGAGCTCGAGTCGCATACGGGAACCTGCCCGATCAGTTCTTCGAATGGTTCGGGGATCCGCACACCGCCGGAACCGTCGTGGTCCTCATCCATGGCGGGTATTTCCGTGAGCGGACCACCCTGGCACACGCGCGTCCCATGGCGCATGCGCTCGTGAAGCGGGGTGAGCGGGCAGACCGCGGTGTGGCCGTCGCGCTCATCGAGTACCGGCGTGCCGGCGGCGCGGGTGGCCACCCCCGGACACTGGAGGATGTGGAGACCGCGATCGCCCACATCGCGGAAGCCGTCGACGGTGCTGGGGTGGTGATTGCCGGTCATTCCGCGGGAGGCAGCCTCACGCTCTCGTGGGCGACGCGTCAGTCGGAGGCCGGGCCGCAGGTGCGGGTCCGGCCGCTTGCCCCTGTCACCGATCTCGTCGCCGAGGCCCGTGACGCGCTGGGTGACGGCGCAGTCGTGGACTACATGGGTGCGTCACCGGCGGATGACCTGTCCCGCTACCTCGCGGAGGATCCTCGGTCGCGAGCCGCTCTCATCCCCGCACGTCTGGACGTGCGTCTCATCCACGGGACTGAGGACGCGACCGTCGACATCGCGTTCTCGCGGGGGTTCCCCGCAGCGAGGCTCGAACTGGAGGGGGCAGACCACTTCGACCTCGTCGATCCGCATTCGCCGCATTTCGACACGGTCGTATCAGCACTGCTGGACTGACTGCACCGGAGCGGGGGCCGGGAATGGCCCCGGTGCTGACCTCGGCTCCTGTCCGCGGGCCTTAGTCCGCGGGCCGCAGTCCGCAGTCTGCGGCTGCAGTCCACAGTCCGAGGCTCCAGTCTTCAGTTGCGGACCGCGACCGCCATCTCGGTCGTGGGGCTCTCGCGGAGCCTGCGCGCGAGGGCCCGCTCCACGGGGTACAGCGCGGCGCCCGTGACGTTGCCTGTGACCTCAGTGAGCGTGGCGGCACGGAGGATTCCGCCCCACAGCTTCCGCCACAGCCATGGTGCATCCACCTGTGCGTTCATGAGGACCAGGTGCGGGATGCGGTGCTCGATGGAGAGCTCCGCATCCCCGAGTGCCTCAGAGATCCATTCGAGGCTGCGGTTCGTCTGGTGGGCTGTCCGATCCTGTGCGCGGTGGAGGAAATTCTCCGTGAACACGAACCGGCCTCCGGGCCTGAGGAGCCGGGAGATGTTCTGGAGAGCGGCGCGGTACTTGTCGTCGTCCGTGATGTGGAAGAGGACGTCCATGCACGACACGACGTCGAAGCTGCCGGGTTCGAACGGGCCGCTGCCGCTGGTGATGTCGAGCTGCTCGATGCGGCTGTCCGGGAAGTGCCCGCGCAGGTTGCGCACGGCCGACGCAGTGAGGTCGCTGCCGACGACTTCAGCAGGCCGCAAGCGGTCCCACCAGCGCAGATACAGGCCGGTGCCGGAACCCACGTCAAGGATCCGCGAGGACCGGCGCACTCCCGTCCGTCCGGCTTCGCGGAGGAAGACCTCTTCCCGCGCCTTGTACATCCACGAGTTGAAGGACAGGCCGAGGGTCTTGTAGCCGACGCCGCTCTCCGTCCAATCCTCGTCGAGGCGGTTCTCCCAGAACTCCGAGTGATCGTCGAGAGCGCGTTCCTCTGCTGCGGGCTTCGCTGTTTCGTGCTGGTCCGTCACGCTCGTCCTCACATTGGGCTGGGCCCACCTCCACGTCGTGGAGGTGGGGGCTCTGTCGCGCTTCATCCTATGGCGAGTTCCTCTGTGACGCGTGAGTCCTGCTCGCCGTCATCGCGGATGAGTCGATAGATCCGATCGCTGACATCGACTGCTCGCAGACCGTACGGCTCACCCCATGCGCTGAGCAGGTCGATGTATCTGCTGTAGTCGTCGGTGCGCCCTGCGCGCAGCCGCAGGAGGTCTCCCTCGGGGGTCGTGGGTGTCCGCCTGACGCGGTCTGTGTGAGCGCCATCTGCATGGGCGCGATCTGCGAAAGGGCCATCGGCGTGAGTGCCAGCTGTGTGAGATCCGCCTGCGTCGCGTCTGGCTTCGTCCGCACCGAGGAAGAGGCAGTGATCCGTGCACTCCGGTGAGGAGGCGTCGGCGTGCCACTTCCTGTGGATGACCGCGGCCTTCTGTGCTTCGTCCTGCGCGAGGCAGTCCTCATCCACGATGCGTGCGTGGGTGTTGAGCCATGCAGTCGCCTGGCTGTCGAGCATAGGTGCAGGTGGATGGGTCGACGTGGACTCCTGACTCAGAGCCAGGGTCCCGATGTGCAACCACTTCGTGAAGAACGAGGGGCCCAGGCCGTAGATTCGTCCGCAGTCGACGCCCACCAGGAGATCCGCGTCGGTGCCCTGGTGGCTCTTCACCTTGTGCGTGCAGTCATTGAGGTAGCTGAACCCTTCGACGGCGCCGTCCCGCATGGCGACCTCGAGTGACGTGCGCAGAGCAGTGCGGACGCGGGGGTTCTCCTCTCTGCCCTCCGGTCGGCTGCTGGCGGTGAGGATGCGGGCGACGCGATAGCCGGCATAACCGGCTCGTTCTCCGTATGCCCACGCCATCGTGGCGGTGAATGCGCCGACAGGGTCATCCGGCCAGTGGGAGGAGAACGCGGCGATGGCGCTGTCGCGGTTCATCCACGCGGGCAGCCCGGCGATCGCGTCCGAGGCGTGTGGAATTTCACCGAACTTCCGGATCCATGATGCTTTGGGGACCGTGAACCTCTTCTGCGGCGTGAGCGGTGCGGCCATGAGCTCTTCCAGCGGTTCTGGAGGTGCGGGGAAGGCCAGGGGCGAGTTCGGTGCGGCGCTGGCAGTGCCGTCGGATTCGGGTCCGGTGCTGCGGGCATCCGCAGCTGTGTCGCTGGTGCTGCCGGGCTCGTGGGACGTGGTCATCGTCGCTCCTCTGCGGGGTGATGGTGATCGGTGGGTGATGGTGAGTGCCCAGCGGTGCCGGGCTGTCCGGTTCTGTGCACGTACGAGAACGGCATGCGCGGGGGTGAAGCGACCGTCGTCGTTCTGCGGTGACGCGCCCTGGCTCAGGGGTCGAGTGGAAGTTCTGGCGGGAGGTTCACGAGGGCTACCCGGAAGCGAGAGTGGAAGAGGGGCCTCTGCCGGGGATCCACCGATGCAGGTGGAACCCAGGCTGGGAGCCCTCGGAGGAAGACGGACTCCCAGCCCGATCGTTCGAACCATCTGTGGTGGAACGGACAGACGAGGGTGAGGTTGTCGATCTCCGTCGCGCCGCCCTGTGCGAACGCGAGGATATGGTGCGCCTCGCACCATTCGGCGGGAGCATCGCAGTCAGGGAACGTGCAGCCCTGATCTCGCGCTGCGAGGACCGCCATCTGACTGCGTGTGGCGAACCGTCCCTGCGAGCGGACTTCGATGGTCCGTCCACCACCGTCGACGACGTGGACGAACATCTGCGCCGCGTTCGACCAGGTGCTGAGCTGGTGCAGGCTGAGCGGGCTGCCGGCGTGGGTCGAGACCACGTTGTCAGGCTGGATGAGGTCCTCTGGCCTCGCAGTGACGACCAGCGCGTGGTCCGCTCCGTGCAGTACCCGTTCACGTGCGACGGACCGCAGGAGGAACGCGAGTCTGTCGTGCCGGGCCAGACCCGGGGTGCTCGCCTCATCGTCTCGGAACACGACGTGATGGGGCTGTCCATCCGCGAAGACACCGCCAGGTTCCCCGGCGCTCACCGGACGACTGTCTGGTTGCGTCTGCGTGTCCGGAGTATCTGGCATATCCGGCATCATCGGTGTGGCAGGTGTGCCCGGCCCGTCTGTGGCTTCTGATGTGGCTGGCGAGAGCTCTGCGGGAACGGGTTCAGTGGAAGAGGGTTCAGGGGTGGTGGGTCCTGTCGGCGCGCGGCCGAGGACCTTCTCCCACAGCACGGTGCTCGCGGTGCCTGACTCTGAATCGCGCGCCTGCTGAAGGAGGCCCTGCACTGCTTCGGAGACTCGTTCGCTGAGATGAACCGGCCATCCGCGAGTATTGAGGTAGAAGCCGGGTTCGTCCTCGAGGAACGTCCCCGTCTTCCCGTCCAGCTCGATCGTCGCGTCGGCATGGACAGTCAGCCGAGTGCTGTCCCACACGGCTTCACGGGGGATCGGTGGGATCACCTGGTCAGCAGCAGCTGGAATCGGAGGCTCGGTGTACACGGGATCCGCGCAATCCTCGGAATCTGCGCGACCCTGGGATTCCGCGGAACCCCGGGAATCCGCGGAACCCTCGGTGCACCCGGGTGCTGCCTCTGGGACGGGACCCGGCGTCGCACAGGGATCGGCTTCGCGCTCGCCGGGGTCCTGGGGTGCTTCTGCGTTGCACGCACTGTGTGGCCGAATCGCGACGGGAACGTCTGCGTCCTTCATGCGCCCGTAGAGCAGTGCGTGCAACGTGGTGCCCGTGGGGCAGTCGAGAAGTCCGCGCAGCCGCCAGTCGCCGTTGCGCTGCTGGGTGAGGGTGACCGTGT
Organism: Brevibacterium sp. Mu109; assembly: GCF_900169375.1. Classification (NCBI taxonomy): domain Bacteria; kingdom Bacillati; phylum Actinomycetota; class Actinomycetes; order Micrococcales; family Brevibacteriaceae; genus Brevibacterium; species Brevibacterium sp. Mu109. The sequence continues at coordinate 124,891 of NZ_FXZF01000009.1, read as the reverse complement.
ACGCCAGGGGGTTGGTTTCGTATCGCGGGAGCTTGCCGTCAGGATCGATGTGCTGGACGATCCTCTGGCAGAGCGTGGAGAAGTCCTTGGGGCGGACAGTGGGCGCCAGTTCCACGAGCGTCTTCTCCACCTTGTCCGAGTAGAGGGAGCGCACGGTGGGTGGGAGGTCGCCGACTGCCTTGCAGAGGGCGCTCGCCTCGTCTGCGGAGATCCGTCCGTCCGCGTAGTTCTCCGCGATCGCGGGACGGACGGCAGCCTGCGCTTCGCCGACCGCAGAGACGCGTCCGGCGAGCTGTTGGCTCAGGTCAGTCCGGCGACGTGCTTCCCGGGTGGAGATGCGGAATTCGCCCGCGAGCAGACTTTCGGTGGTCCGATAGCCGTGCGCGGCGCTGTCGCCGATGCGCTGATAGTGGGCGAGCAGGTCTGTGCTCAGCGCCTGCACCAGCCGTCCCGCGACTTCCAAAGACCGGAGGGCGGCGAGGGTCTCCCTGGCGCCGAGTGATCGGTGGGAGGCAGACCGCTCGCGGACATCGTGAACAGTGTCGAGCAGTTCTGTGAACTGCGGAGCGCGTTCGGTCAGCAGTGAGCCATCCGCATCCGAAAAGGGAACGCGGAAGCCGGGCTCTTCGACAGGGCGGTCCGGTTCCTTCGCGTTTGTCATGACGTCCACCCCCTCGCTTCATTGCGATTCTTCGAATGCGTTCGATGTATTGTTCGAACAGTCTATTCGATCGAGACGCTATAGTCGAGAGTGGATGTGCATTCAGTCGACCTGTGGGGTGCGATTCGCGCCGAGGGCGCCCTCGGCGGCCGGACGTGGGTCATCGGTGCTGTTGAGGGCATGCGGACTGCCGGTCACAGGTGGAGCAGGTTCGGCCGACTGCCGGTACCGGACATGTGGATTCGACATCGCTGGCTCGTGGTCGCAGTCTGCTGGCTGCACGCCGCGAGACGCGAAGAGCGGGCTGCACCACACGTATTCGTGCGGAACAGCCCGCTCTCCGGCAGCAGAACGCGCGCAGCCGGTCAGGCCTCAGTGCTGATCAGCCTCAGCCCCGACCAGCCTCAGCTCCGACCAGCCCCAGCCCCGACCAGCCTCAGTCCAAGCGCCTGTCAGGCCTCCGGGTCGAGGACGAAGTCGTAGGTCGTCATCTCGCCCTCGGCGTCCGGGTTGGGCTGGGGGTCCAGCAGGAGCTCCGGCTTCACGGCCGAGGCGACGTCGTCATCGTTGTGGGGGTCGCCGGGGAAGTACAGCTGCGACGTGATGAGCTGGTGATCCTGCGCCCGCACCTTGAAGTGCAGGTGTGCAGGACGCCATGCGTGCCAGCCCGCCGCGGCGATGAGCTGACCGCACGCCCCCTCCGTGGGGATCTGGTACGGCGCGGGGCGGATGGTGTGGATCTCGTAGCGACCCTCCTCGTCCGCCACCCAGGTGCCGCGGAGGTTCCACTCGGGCAGGCCCGGAGCGAACTGGGAGTAGAAGCCCAGGTCATCCGCGTGCCACAGCTCGAGCTTCGCACCCGGCAGGGGGCGTCCGTCGACGCTGCGGACCTGCCCCTTGAACAGGAAGGGCGTGCCCGGCTCGTCCTCGCGCATGGGGATCGTGCCGTTCCACGGAAGCTCCGGAGCATCCTCGACGTAGTAGGGCCCCTCGATCGTGCCCTTGCTGCCCTCGCGGTGCTCGTTCACGACCTCTTCGACGGAGTGCTCCAGCCAGACGTCGAGGAACAGGGGCCATTCGCCGTCCTCGCCGACCTTGATGAGCCAGGCCTTGAGGGCGTTGTACTCCTCGTAGCTGACCTTCTCCTCGATCACGATGTCGTTCAGCGCCTTGATCGCCTTGCCCGCGAGCAGGTTCACGCGCTCATGGTCGACGACGCTCCCGCCTGCGGCGGAGGCCGCCATGCGCTCCCGGAAGCGTGCGGAGGCGTTCGCGCCGGAATCCGCCGCCTTGGCTTCCTGCTCCTGTGTGAAGCTCTCGTTCTGAGTCATGTCGTTCGCTCCTTCAATCTTTCCATCGGTGTGGATGCGGGGCTCGTCGATGAGCGGTCAATGAACAGCTGTGGGCGTGCCGGGCGCCGGCGATGCCCCGGTCGCCGACGACGTGCCGGGCGCCGGCGAGGCGCCGGCTGCGGACGTCAGTCCCCGGAACCCGGCCGCTGCGCGGAAGACGCCGAGGTCGATCTCGGTTCCCCGGTGCGCCGCCATCCGCAGGGCGAGGCGGAGGGCCATCTTGATATCGCGGGGCGTCACGTCGGGGAACTCGTCCAGCAGTCCGTCGAGCAGCGGCGCCGACAGCTCCACGTCGTGCGCGCCGGCGAACGACTGCCAGATCCTCCGGGCGTCGTCCCTGTCCGGTGCGCGGTAGTCGATGACGGCGGCGCAGCGGGCGAGGATCGCCTCGTCGACGCCGTCCACGCGGTTCGTTGTGAGGAAGAGGAGTCCGTCGTAGTACTCGAGCGTGCGCAGGAACTCCGCCACGATCGCGTTCTGGGCGAGTTCGAATCCGCGTTCCAGGACGAAGACATCCGCCTCATCCAGCAGCAGGACCGCGTCCCACCGCTTGGCGCGCTCGAAGATAACCTCGAGGTTCTTCCGGACCAGTTCCGCCGTGATCCCCAGCGAGCCGGTGTGGATCGAGTAGAGGGGGCGTCCGATGGCTTCCGCGTAGACCTCTGCGGTCAGCGTCTTGCCGACGCCGGGGCGCCCTCGTGCCAGGATCACGTTGCCGGCGGACTTCCCCGCGATGATGTCTCCTGTGAACACGGAGATGTCGCTGGTGAGGATGTCGAGCAGCTCGCGCTGGTCGTCGGGCAGGACCAGCTTGTCCTTGAGTCCCGCGTCGTACTCGTACGGCGTGAGATCGCCGGTGTTGACGTCGAGGTGGTCCTGCGCCGCGAGGTCGAACACACGCACGGCGGTGACGACGGGGACGCTCCCGTACTGGCCCTCGTCGCTCAGGATCGAGGAGGCGACCATGCGCAGGGGCGCGATCTCCTCCTGTGCGACGTCATGCACGACGCGACGACGCACGCGCTTGTCCGCCGCTCTGTAGTCGTCCGTCCGGATCGCGCGCCCGGTGTAGAGGTACTGAGCGCCGAACCCGTGGTCGATGATGTGCTGGAACGCATCGCGGCGGTCCTGGAACTCGGCTCGCAGGATGCCGGTCTCCTTGAATGCGCCGTGCGCGGTGAGGACCTCGGAGGGGGTCTTGCCGACGACCTCGGTCTCGTCGAAGTACAGCACCCGAGGTGCCCTGGACGGCCGCTTCACCGTCGGGTTGTCCGCCTCCATCGTCACCTTGACGCGCGGCCCTCGGGTCCGGTCCGCCTGCTCCAGAGTGATGTCGACGACGAGATAGGGGTGCAGGTAGCCGTCCGGCTCCCTGACGTAGAGCCAGCCGTCGATGCGATCCCTGCGGAGGAACTCGCGGAGGACCTCGGTGGCCGATTCGATGCGGGGGATCGGGGTGAAATCGCCGGCGCGAGCGGCCTGGACGGCGCTCACGGTCCGGGCGAAGGCCGCGTCGGACACTCGGTTCGCGGCTCCGAGGAGGTCGGCGAGCGCGGAATCGGACAGGCTTTGCTCCGGCACTCCCATCTCACGCGACCGCCACGACCTCGCCTGCTGTCTCACCGACTGCAGGTCGTCGGAATCGGTCGCGAGCACGACCTCGGTGGGTGTGACGAACACACGTGCCTCCTGTACTTCGCTGTACCCGGCCTTCCCGGCCCCCTGGCGGTGCGGGCCGGTGTGCGTGTCGACCGGCGGGCTGTGCGGTCAGCATACTGACCGTGTTGAGAGGCGGGAAGGACCGAGTATGTCTTGATTCGGACGATGCGGATATAGGGCCAGGTGGCTGGTTCTTCCAGTCCTGGCGGCTCTGTCAGTTCTGCCGGTAGTGGGCCAGCTTGTCCTCATCGATGCCCGCGCCCACGCCTGGCTCGTCCCGGACGAAGATCCTGCCGTCGGTGATCGTGATCGGGTCGGCGAGCAGGTCGTCTGACATGTCGAGGAAGTTCGACAGCTCGCCGGCGCGCGCGGACGTCGCGCGGTGCGCGGCGCCGAACGTCACCGTCGCGATCGACCCCACCTGGGTGTCGATCTGGTTGCCCATCGTGACGTCGACGCCCAGTCCCGTGCAGAGGCCGAGGATCTCCGTCGCCTCGGTGAAGCCCGACCGTGCCGTCTTGATGCAGATCGCCGTGCAGCCGCCGGACAGCAGTTCGCGTGAGGCGTCGCCGGCGGTGGGCACGGACTCATCGCCGACGACGGGGATCGGAGACTGCTCGACCAGGCGACGGCGCCCCATGGCCTCCTTCGCGTCGTTGGGCTCCTCGAGGAGGGTCAGGCCCAGGCCGTCGGTGCGGCGCAGCACCTCCATCGCCTCGTTCGCGGTCCAGCCGCGGTTCGCGTCGAGGTAGATCTCGACGTCGTCGCCCAGGCCGGCGCGCAGCACTTCGCAGGCTTCGATGTCGAGGCCCAGCGGGCGGCGACCGACCTTGAGCTTGAACGTCGTGATCCCGTACTCCTCGCCGAACCGCAGGGCTTCGTCGAGCAGTTCCTGCGCGGGCTTGAACCCGAGCATGTGGCTCACGCGCATCGAGTCCGTCCAGCCGCCCAGCAGCTTGTGGACCGGTGTGTTCAGGCACTTGCCGGCGATGTCCCACAGCGCAATGTCGACAGCGCCCTTCGCGACCTGATTGTGGATCGTCCGCTGCATGACCGCGTGGATCTTCTCGCGGTCGAAGGGGTCCGTGCCCACGATGTGCGGCGCGAACACGTTCTCGACCACCTCGACGATCGAGGCCTGCGTCTCCCCGTACGTGTACGGCCGAGGCGGTGCGTCGGCAGTGCCCACGACCCCCTCATCGGTGTGGATGCGGATGAGGACGTGCTCAGCCGTGTGCACCTCGCCCGAGGCGAACTTCAACGGGTGCGTGTACGGGATCGCGTACGGGATGGCTTCGAGGGCGGTGATCTTCATGGGGCCTCCGTGGGCTCGGATGCGGTGGGTGATGACGGGTCCGTCGCCGAGGCGGGGGCGGCTGGGCTGCCGACCGAGGCCTCGGCGGTGGTGATCGGGGGATCGGACGGGACGCCAGCGGGATCCGGGGCGGTCGTGGAAGCAGGCGCGGCAGTGGGATCGGTCGGTGTGGCCGTGGAATCCGCAGAAGTCCTCAGCGAGGCGGCCGCCTCGCGGACGAGGCCGACGAATGCGGCGACGAGCGGCGAGGAGTCGTTCGCCCGCCACCCGGTGGCCAGCCCGATGGTCACAGCGGGTGCGAGGGGCCGGATCGTGATCGAGGTGCTGAGGGGGAGCGCGGAGGAGGCGGGCAGGACGCAGAGGCCGAGCCCGGCGGCGACGAGCGCGATGAGGGTCGACGTCTCCGTCGCCTCCTGGACGATGCGCGGGCGGAAGCCGGCCCGGCGGCTGACCTCTGCGGCGACGGATGCGACGGCGGACCCGCGCGGATAGCTGACGAGGTCCTCGCCGCTCAGCTCCGACGCGGCGAGCGGCCCCGTCTGATGGGCGAGGGGGTGGTCTTTCGGCAGTGCGACGACCAGGGGAGTCTGCTCGAACTCATCGAGCCGGAGGTCGTGCGACGCGATCGGCGGACGGATGATCGCGGCGTCGAGCCGGTTCTCGAGCAGGCCCTGCTCCATCTGCGGGGTGAGCATCTCGCCGACCACCTGCAGTCGGACGTTCGGCATGCGGATCCGGGCGAGTCGGACGATCTCCGGCATGAGGCGGTAGGTGGCCGTCCCGGAGAAGCCGAGGCGGAGGACGCCGGCGGCACCGCGGCCGACCTCGGCGACATCGGTGCTCGCGGAATCGACGTCCGACAGGATCTGCCGCGCGCGGTCCACGAGCAGCCGGCCCGCCTCCGTGAGGTCCACGCGGCGGGTGGTCCGCTCGAACAGCTGGGTGCCGAGCTCTGCTTCGAGCTGCCGGATCTGCTGCGACAGGGGCGGCTGTGCCATGTGGAGCTTCTCCGCTGCACGTCCGAAGTGACGCTCCTCGGCGACCGCGAGGAAGTAGCGCAGGTGCCGCAGTTCCATGGAACCTCCTCGTTCGTGCTCCGCCGTGCTGTTCTCAGGTTCAGGCCGTGCTGGGGAATCCCCGTGCTGGGATGTCGGCCTCAGCGTACGGGCGACTTTCACCGGTGTGAAAGACCGTTTTCGGCTCGATTGAGAGGTGGCGCATCCCAATCCATCGGAAACGCATACTTCAGCATCTTGATGTGGGAGCCTACTGTGAGCACACCTGGTACGACCTGTAGAACCGATCGGAAGGACTGAGACGATGCTGTTCCTCGCACGGATGGATGTGGCGTTCCCGGAGAGCATGGACGCGGAGACCCGCGCCGACTACCAGGCTCGGGAGAAGGAGTACTCCAGTGATCTGCAGCGCCGCGGGATCATGAAGGGGATCTGGCGGGTGGTCGGCGAGTACGCGAACCACTCCGTCTACGACGTCGACACGAACGACCAGCTCCACGACGTCTTCGCCGGGTTCCCGATGTTCCCCTACATGAAGGTGCAGGTCACCCCGCTGGCCAAGCACCCGAACGCGACGACGGACGACTTCTTCGGCTGAGTGCGGCTTCTGCCCGGGACGCACCCGCGTCCGGAAAGCTGCCGCGTCTGGGATGCTGTGAGCATGGATGATGCGCCCACCCCAGCAGGCACCTCGGCGGCGGTTCCGAGCGACGGCCCGGCGGGCAGCGCTCCGACGGTCGCCGCGTACCTCGCGGTCGCCGACGAGGCGTTCGACGGGATCGAGGCGGTCCTCGCCCTGCTCGACGACGACTCGGTGAACCGGACTCCGCTGCCGGGCACCGTGAACACGGTGTTCGCCCTGATGACCCACGTGCACGGGATGGCCTGCTACTGGGGCGGCTCGCTGATCGCGGGGGAGCGGAACCCGCGCGACCGCGCGTCGGAGTTCCGCTCCCGCGGCACCGTCGCCGAGGCCCGGGACCTCCTTGACGATCTGCGCACCCGCCTGCCCGGCTGGGTCGACATCGCGTGCACCGAGGGGGTCCGCGACCCGCACGCCGCGGGCACGAGCCGCAGCGACGCCGCGGACGTCACCGCGGAATGGGCTCTGCAGCACCTCTTCCACGAGATCGCCCAGCACTCGGGTCACATGGAGATCTGCCGCGATCTCGTCCTCGCCGACTGACGTTCGCCGATCCCGCGCCGCACTCTCAGTCGCGTCTTCACACTGTGACCGCAATGTACGATCTGGTACGTTAATTGCATGAGAACGTCAGTGGCGACGGTCTGCCTGTCCGGTGGCCTGGTGGAGAAGCTCCATGCCTGCGCATCCGCGGGCTTCGACGGTGTGGAGATCATGGACGCCGATCTCGTGGCCGCATATGAGTCTCCCGAGGAGATCCGCACCCTCTGCGAGCGCCTGGGCCTGAGCATCGACATGTATCAGCCGTTCCGTGACGTGGAGGGCGTCGACGAGGACACGTTCGCCGACAACCTGCGGCGTGCCGAAGCCAAGTTCGATGTCATGGAGCGCCTCGGCACCGATCTCATCCTGCTGTGCAGCAACGCCGGCACCGCCACGATCGACGATGACGATGTCGCTGCCGACCAGCTCGGCAGGCTCGCCGACCTCGCCGCCGAGCGCGGGATCCGCATCGCCTACGAGGCACTCGCGTGGGGGCGCTTCGTCGATGACTACCGGCACGCCTGGCGCATCGTCCAGAAGGCCGACCGCCCCAACCTGGGTATCTGCCTCGACAGCTTCCACATCCTCAGCCGCGGTCACGATCCGGCGCAGATCGAGGAGATCCCCGGCGAGAAGATCTTCTTCCTGCAGCTGGCCGACGCCCCCGCGCTCGACATGGACGTCCTGCAGTGGAGCCGCCACCATCGCCTGTTCCCCGGCGAGGGCGACTTCGACCTCACCGGGTTCCTGGGCCACGTGCTGCGGGCCGGATATGCGGGCCCGCTCTCGCTGGAGGTCTTCAACGACACCTTCCGCCAGACCGCGGTGTTCCGCACCGCAGCCCATGCGCGCCGATCCCTGACCTGGCTCGCGGACCGCACGGCACTCGCGGAGCGCCGCGACGCCGGCCGCCTCCTGGACGCGCAGCACGCGCACGGCGTCGACTTCGTCGAGATCTCCGGCGACGATCTGCACGACCTCGACCAGCTGCTCGATCAGCTCGGGTTCGCATTCCGCGGTCGTCACCGCTCGAAGCCGGTGCGACTGTGGACCGCCGGCGGTGCGCGCATCATCCTGAATGAGCAGCTGCGCCTGGAGTCCCCGCGGCTCACCGGGTTCGGCCTCACGGTCGACGATGCGGCGCAGGCCTCACGGCGCGCGGGATCGCTCGGTGCGGACCCCGTCTATCGCCGCACGTATCGCGATGAGGTCGAACTGCGCGCCGTCGCATCCCCCGATGGCACCGAGGTGTACTGGAACGACGACGATCCGGAGACGGGGTGGGTCTCCGAGTTCGAGGGCGGGACCGCCGTCGCCGCCTTCACCGGCGACATCGACCACATCAACCTGAGCTGGGCGTGGCAGGACTTCGATGAGGCCGTGCTCTTCATGCGCAGCGTCGTCGCCCTGGACGCCGAACCCGTCGCCGAGGTGCCGGGTCCGCGCGGGCTGGTGCGCAGCCAGGTGATGCGCTCACCGGATCGCGTCGTGCGACTGCCGATGAACCTCGCGCCGCCGACCGCGCCCGTTCCCCACAGGCACATCGCCGTGCGCGTCGAGGATGCTGTGGCAGTGGCGCGCGCGGCGCACGCGAAGGGCCTCGGATTCCTTCCCGTGCCGCACAACTACTACGACGACCTGCAGGCGCGGTTCGCGCTCGATGCCGATCTGCTCGAGACGCTGCAGAGCCTCGACCTGCTCTACGACCGCGATGCGGGCGGGGAGTTCATCCACTTCTACACGCCGACCCACGGCGGGGTGTTCCTCGAGATCGTCGAGCGGCGCGGCGGGTACGACGGCTACGGCGCCCCTAACGCTCCGGTGCGGCTGTCGGCTCAGCGACAGGTCAGCACATGGACGGACGCGCACGGATCCGGCACACCTGCAGAGCGCACATGAGCCGGCCGTCTCATAATCGGGGCCGAGCTTGATCTCCGAATGTACTATCCGGTACGTTCGTCCCCACTCACTTCACAGGACCGACAAGGACGTCGCATGACAGACTCCCCGGCGCATCGCACGAAGCCGTTCTGGCAACCGCTCGTGCGCGTGCTCACCGCCATCGAGGTCGCGATCGGCGTCCTCTGTATCCTCGCGATCCTGGTGCTCGTCTTCTTCCAGGCCGTGCAGCGCTACCTGCCGATCGAACAGGTGGCCTGGACGGGTGAGGTGTCGCGCTTCGCGCTGGTCTGGCTCACCTTCTCCGCCGCTGGCATCCTCATCACGACACGGGGACACATCGCCCTGGAGATCGTCGATGCGGCCCGCAGCCGGCTGTTCGTGCGCATCGTGCAGTCCGGCGCGATGCTCATCGTGGCCGCGGTCGCGATCATGCTCGTCGTCGAGGCCCTCGCACTGATCGACTCGCAGGGCATCCTGAAGTCCGCCGTCCTGCGGATCCCCATGTCGTGGGTCTACATCCCCGTCCTGATCGGCGTCGTCTCGACTGCGATCCGGTCGCTCATCCAGGCCGTGCAGATCGCGGTGACCGGACCGGTCTTCTCCGAGTTCGACGACGACGCGGAGGTCGCCCCATGATGCTCGTGCTGCTCGTCGTCGCGATCGCGGTGCTGCTCGTCCTCCGCGTCCCCGTCGCCTTCGCCTTCCTCGGTCCCTCGATCGTCTACATGTGGGCGAACGGCAATTCCACCGGGAACGCGCTGCGGGAGGTCTTCAACGCAGCGGACAGCTTCCCGCTGCTGGCCGTGCCGCTCTTCGTCCTCCTCGGCTCACTCGCCAACCGTGCGGGCATCGCCGATGCGCTCTTCCGCTTCGCCCTCGCAGTGCTGGCACGGGTGCGCGGATCGCTCGGCTACGTGTCGATCGGCACGAGTGTCGGCTTCAGCTGGATGAGCGGCTCGGCCGTCGCAGACGCCGCCGCGCTCGGCAAGGTGCAGATCCCCGCCATGATCCGCGAGGGATACGGACGGCGCTTCGCGACGGGAGTGTCCGCATCCTCGTCGCTCATCGCACCCGTCATGCCGCCGTCGATCCCCGCCGTCATCTACTCCGGCCTCGCCGCCGTGTCGACGGGCGCACTGTTCGCCGCCTCGGTCGTCCCGGCGATCGCGATGGCGATCGGACTGTGCATCGTCGTGGCGGTGCTCGTGTCGCGCAACCCGAAGATCCAGAAGGGCGAGTTCGACAGGGCGGAGGTCCTGGCCTCGGTCAGAGGCGTCATCCTGCCGATGTTCACCCCTGTCATCATCCTCGGCGGCATCCTCGGCGGGCTCTTCACGCCGACGGAGGCCGCGGCCGTCGCCGTCGCCTACATCATCCTCATCGGGGTGGTGCGCCGCTCCCTGACGTGGAGGGGGTTCCTCGAGGCGCTCAAGGAATCGGCCGTCACCACCGCGTCGATCATGATCATCGTCGCGTCGGCGTCGCTGCTGGGCTACATCCTGGCCCGTGAGCGCGTGCCGCAGATGATGACGGAGGCAATGTTCGCGATCAGCGACAGCCCCACCGTCTTCCTCATCCTCGTCGTCCTCCTGTGCCTGGTGCTCGGCACCGTGATCGACGCGACGGCGATCCTCGTGCTGATCGTGCCGATCCTCGTGCCGATCGCCGGCACGTACGGCGTGGACCCCATCACGCTCGGCGTGATCATGATCATCGCGCTCATGGTCGGCCTGCTCACCCCGCCCGTGGGGACGGTCCTGTTCGTGATCGCCTCCGTCTCGCGCTCACGCATCGGCGATGTGTTCCGCGGGACGCTTCCGTTCATCATCCCGTTCCTCGTCATCATCGCGCTCGCCATCGCGTTCCCGCAGATGATCACCTGGATGCCGGAGGTGTTCGGCCTGTGACCGCTGCACCTGCCCCGGCGGCATCGCGCCGCTCCGTGCTGGTGGGCCTCATCGGCCAGGGCGTCGCGCCATCGCTCACGCCGCCCATGCACGAACGTGAGGGCGCGCGTCACGGCATGAACTACGTGTACCGCACGATCGAGACCGAGCAGGCCACTTCCGAGTGCCTCGCGCAGCTGCTGTGGGCGGCGCGCAGGATGGGGTTCGACGGGCTCAACGTCACGCATCCGCTCAAGCAGGCGATCATCCCGCTGCTCGACGAGCTCGATCCCAGTGCGGGTCGCGTCGGCGCCTGCAACACGGTGGTCTTCGACGGCGGGCGCACCGTCGGCCACAACACCGATGTCACCGGTTTCGGGTCCGCATTCGACGCGGCCTTCGGAGACTCGCCCCGCGCGCGGGTCGTGATCGTCGGCGCGGGAGGTGCCGGCTCCGCCGTCGCGACGACCCTCGCCGGTCGGGAGGTCGGTGAGCTCGTGCTCGTCGACGTCGCGCAGGAGCGCGCCCAGGAGTTGGCCGAGCAGGTCGCACCGCTCACGCACGGGTCGGTGCGCGGAGCGTCGACCGATGCGCTGCCGGAGCTGCTGGCAGAGGCCGACGGGGTCGTGAACGCCACGCCCTTCGGCATGGCGGCGCACCCGGGAATGGCCTTCGATCCCGTGCTCCTGCGGGAGGGAGCGTGGGTCGGCGACATCGTCTACCGCCCCACCGACACCGCTCTGCTCATGGCGGCGCGGGCACGGGGGCTGAAGACGATGTCCGGGCTCGGCATGGCGATGGGTCAGGCGGCCGACGCATTCGAGATCTTCACCGGCGAACCCGCGGATCGGGACGCCATGACGCAGGACCTGAAGGAACTGGTCGTCGCTGAAGCGGCGGCGACCACCGGCAAGGCCGGGAACCGAGGAGAGGAACACCCGTGATGAATGCACGAACCAGGCGAGCAGCGTGGGTCGCTATGGTCGCCGCACCGGCGCTGGCGCTGACCGCATGCGGTGGCGGCGGCGAGGCGGAGGGCGACGGCGGCGGAGGCGGCGATGTCGAGCTCACCTTCGCGACCAGCTACAACGAGGACCAGCCCCAGCACACCTGCGGGGCCACGGTCATCAAGGAGCAGATCGAGAGCGCTGACGTGGGGATCTCTGTCGAGATCTACCCCTCGAGTCAGCTGGGCGGCGATGCGGAGCGCATCGCGGCCGTGGCATCCGGCGACATCGATATGGACATCCAGGGCGCATCGGCACTGGGCTCCGTGTACGAGCCCGTCTCGGTGCTCGACGCGGCCTACGCGTTCGACGATGCCGACCACCTCGCCGCCTTCGCCGCGAGCGATGCGGGCCAGCAGCTCTTCACGGACTTCGCAGACGAGACCGGTGTGAACACGCTCGGAGTGTGGTCGGCAGGTGCCCGGCACTTCACCGCGAACAAGCCGATCCTCGCCCCGGCGGACCTCGAGGGACAGCGCATCCGCTTCCCCGGATCGCCGCAGTTCCTCCTCAACGCCCAGGCGCTCGGCGCCAGTGCGACCGAGGTGGCGTACGAGGAGCTCTACCTCGCGCTGCAGCAGGGCACGGTCGACGGCCAGGAGAACCCGATCACCAACATCGCCTCGCAGAATCTGCAGGAGGTGCAGAGTGACATCAGCCTGACCGAGCACCAGCTGAACACGAACCTCGTGCTCATCGGTGAGATCTGGAACGAGTTCGACGCCGACCAGCAGCAGGTCGTCACCGATGCGGTCGCCATGGCCGTCGACGAGGTCACCGCCTGCGTCGACGAGGAGGACGCCGCCACGATCGAGGAGTGGGAGTCCGGCGACGAGTGGAACGTCCACAGCGATGTCGACGTGGACGCGTTCCGCGAGCAGGCCGTCAGCTGGTTCGAGGAGAACCTGGACGACGAGGCGCTCTCCGTCTTCGAATCGATCCGCGCTGCGGCTTCGTGAGGTCTGAGTCGCCCCTGCGCATCGTCCCGACGTTCACGGGCGACCTCGCGGCAGACGACCTCGGCCAGACGCTGCTGCACGAGCACCTGTTCGTGCAGCAGCCCGAGGTCGACCGCGCCCTGCCGGATGACGAGTGGGATGAGGACGAAGGTGTGCGCGACGCCGTCGCCCACCTCGACCTCCTCCACGAGCGGGGAGTGCGCACGGTCGTCGATCTGACGGTGCCCGGGCTGGGGCGCGATGCGGCCCTGGTGGCACGAGTCGCCTCGCGCACGCGCGTGCGGATCGTCGCGGCGACCGGCTGGTACACGCATGACGTGCTGCCGACCTTCTTCCGCCTCAACGGTCCGGGTCGGCTGGTCGACGGCCCGGACCGGCTCGCCGAACTGTTCGTCGGAGACGTCACGAAGGGGATCCAGGGCACCGGCGTGCGCGCGGGGGCGCTCAAGGTCGTCTCCGACGTCGACGGCATGACCGACGACGTGCACCGCGTGTTCGCGGCCGCCGCCCTCGCGCACCGGGAGACCGGAGTGCCCGTATTCACGCACTCGCATGCGCCTTCGCGCGGGGGCCTCGAGCAGCAGGACGTGCTCGAACGGGCTGGTGTCGGGCTCGACCGCGTGGTCATCGGACACGCCGGTGACTCCGATGACCTCGACTACCTGCAGGAGCTCGCCGCCCGGGGATCCTTCCTGGGCTTCGACCGCTTCGGCATGGAGCACATGGCGACGGACGCGCAGAGGATCGAGATGCTGCTCGCGCTCCTGGAGAGGGGCCTCGCCCCGCAGATCGTCCTGTCGCACGACGCCGCGATCTACAGCCGCGTCACTCCACCCTCGTGGCGACGCGAGCACACGCCGCACTGGACCATGCACCATCTGCACGATCGGATCCTCCCCCTGCTGCGGCAGAAGGGGGTCGGTGACGGTGAGATCCGTACGATGTTGAGAGACAACCCCCGCCGCGTACTGGTGGGACCAGGGAACGAGGGCCAGCGATGACCACGAACGACTCCGAGGACGTGCCGGCGCGTCAGCGGGATGCCGAGCGCACGAAGCGCGAGCTGCTCGAGGTGGCGACCACGGTGTTCGCCGAGGTCGGCTTCGCGGGTGCGCGCGTGGACGAGATCGCTGCCCGCACCAGCACGACGAAGCGGATGATCTACTACTACTTCGGCGGCAAGGAGCAGTTGTACACCGCAGTGCTCGAGAAGGCCTACCGCGGGATCCGCACGGCCGAGCGTGAGATCGATGTGGCCGAACTGGGCCCCGCTGACGCGCTGCGGGCACTGGCCGAGGCGACGTACGACCACCACGTGCAGCACAGCGACTTCATCCGGCTCGTGATGATCGAGAACATCCACCACGCGCAGTTCCTCAAGAGGATCGACACCCTGGGCGAACTCGGTCAGCCCGCCGTCGACGTGCTCGAGCAGATCATCGCCCGCGGGCGCGCCGAGGGCGTCTTCCGCGACGACATCGAACCGTTCGACCTGCACATGCTCATCAGCTCATACTGCGTGTTCCAGGTGGCGAACCAGCACACCTTCGGCCATCTCTTCCAGCGCCGGCTGCTCGAGGAGCCGATGGCGAGCCGGGCCCGCGCGATGATCGGCGACATCGTGGTGCGCTGGGCCGCGGCTTAGCCGGGTCGCGGTTCAGCCGGGCTGTGGCCCCGGCCAGGCTGTGGCTCAGCCGGGCTGTGGCCCAGCCGGTTCGCGCCCCGGCCGGCAGGCCTCACTCCACGAGCTTGCCGTCCTGGGATACGTCCCGCATGAGGGCCGCGATCTCTGCGGGGGCCTCGGCGAGGGGCTCCCGCTCCACACGGCCGGGACCGGCCCACACGAGGTTCACCCGCATCGCGGGGTCCTGGTCCGGGAAGTCCGCGCGGTTGTGGCAGCCGCGCGTCTCGCGACGCTCCAGTGCGCACTCGAGCGTCGCCCGTGCCGCGAGCAGCGACGACTTCAGGTCGAACGCGTGCGCGAGGTCCTGGTAGCCGGCCTGGTCGGGGTGCACCCCGATGTCCGCGCTGCGGGCCTCGATCGCGGTGAGCTCGTCGAGCCCCCTCCGCAGGCCCGCCTCATCGCGGACGACCCCGCAGTGCTCGGTCATCGTGTCGCGCACCGCCCGCTGGAGGGCGCGGATGTTCTCCGTGCCGTCGGCGGTGAGTAAGTCAGTGAGCTCGGCGCGGGCGGCGGTAACCGCCTCGGGCGACCTGGTCTGCACGACGATGCCGCGATGGTGGCGGGCGGCGGCCTCGCCGGTGATCCGGCCGAACACCAGCAGCTCGATGAGCGAGTTGCCGCCCAGTCGGTTCGCCCCGTGCAGGCCGGACGCCGCCTCGCCGATCGCGAAGAGGCCGGGCACGTCGGTGCTGTGGTCCTCGGGACGCACCCACACGCCGCCCATCGAGTAGTGGGCAGTGGGCGCGATCTCGATCGGCTCCCGCGTGATGTCGAGCATCTGCAGCTCCATGAGCGTCTGGTAGACGCGGGGCAGGCGCTCCATGATCTGCTGCCGCGGCAGGTGCGACACGTCCAGCCATACACCGCCGTTCGCCGTGCCCCGGCCCTCCTTGATCTCCGTGTACGAGGCGAGCGTGACGCGGTCGCGAGTCGACAGCTCCATGCGCTCCGGGTCGTACGTGGACATGAAGCGCTCGCCCAGGGAGTTGCGGAGGATGCCGCCCTCACCGCGCGCGGCCTCCGAGACGAGGGTGCCGGCGTCGGCCTCCGGTTCGAGGATGCCGGACGGGTGGAACTGGACGAGCTCCGCATCGCGGATCCGACCGCCGGCCCCATGTGCGAGCCGGAACGAGTCGCCCGTGTTCTCGTTGCGACGCGATGAGGTGCGGCGCCAGATCCGGTTGTGGCCGCCGCACGCCAGGATCACGGCGTCGGCGTAGATCAGATAGCGCTCACCCGTGTGCTCGTGGAAGCCGTAGGCGCCGAAGACCGCACCCTCGTCGTTCGTGAGCACCCTGGTGATGTAGACGTGCTCGAGGATCGGCACGCCCGTCTGCTCCGCGCGGCGCACGAGTGTCTTCTGGATCTCCAGGCCGGTGTAGTCGCCGGAGAAGGCGGTGCGCCGCCAGGTGTGGGCGCCGAAGAAGCGCTGGGAGATCCGGCCGTCCTCCTCGCGGGCGAACTGCATGCCGAAACGGTCCAGGTCCTCGATCCCGCGGGCTGCGCCCTGTGTGACGATCTCGACGGTGCGCGGGTCGGCCAGCCCATAGCTCTCCTGGAGCGTGTCCGCGGCGTGCTGCTGCCAGGAGTCCTGCGCATCGAGTGTGCCCAGCGCTGCGTTGATGCCGCCTGCCGCGAGCGTGGTGTGGGCGTCGTCGCGGGGCCGCTTCCCGACCGCCAGGACGTCGACGCCCTGCTCCCGCAGCTCGATCGCCGCCCGCAGTCCGGAACCGCCCGTCCCCACGACGAGGACGGAAGTGGAGATCTGCCGTTCGCGGGCCGCCGAGGTGCGGGGCGCCTCGTGCGGGGTGTGCGGGTGCGTGGTCGTCGCCGTCATGGGAGCCCTCCCTGAGGGGGTCGTCTGCGGAGCCGCCGGATGATGTGCGGCTCACTGGAACCGACGGTACGGGCGCGCACCCACGGCGGACAAGGGTTGCCTAACGTGCTGAGTCACTGTGTCTCGCGATGTGGATGTGAGATGAGACTGATGTACCTCACCTGCGGTGATGATGACTACGTGCTGTAGTTGGTGTGGCACGTGGGCGTGCCGTCCGGCGAAGCCGACGGTATCGATCGCGCTGCGATTGCACCGCACAGCGTGTGTGCCGCAGACTCTGTGGGTTCGGTCTCATGGTTCGGCATCGGGCCCGCGCCACACTCAAGGGAGAGCCATGCACACTCCGTCGCGCACCTGGATCGTGGTCCTCTGCTGGCTCACGGTCATGTTCGAGGGCTTCGACATCGTCGCTCTGGGCGCCATCATCCCCATCCTCACGAACCCTGAGATAGGTGACATGGGAGTCACCGCCGCGGATATGACGTTCGTGTCGACGATCTCGCTGGTGGGCGTGGCGATCGGTGCGGTCTGCATCGGTCCGATCGCCGACCGCCGCGGGCGCAGACTGCCGCTCATGGGCTGCGTGGCCCTGTTCTCCCTCTTCACACTCATCTTCCCGCTCATGCCGAACGTCGCGCTCATGGGCGCGGCCCGGCTCGTCGCCGGGCTCGGGCTTGGGGCGTGCATGCCGATCGCCGTGACGATGATGCAGGAGTCCGCACCTCAGGGCCGGAAGGCGAACGCGTCGACCGTGACGATGACCGGCTATCACGCGGGCGCCGTGCTGGCGTCGCTCGCCGCACTCGTCTTCCACGAGCACTGGCACTGGCTCTTCTACCTGGGCGGCGGTCTGGGGCTGCTCTCGCTCATCCCGATGTGGCTGAAGCTCCCCGAGACCGCACCCCCGGCGATCGTCGGAGCGGCGGCGACTGCGAATGCGAGCCCTACGGCGTCCGGCCCCACACTGAGCGTCCGCGACCTGTTCCGGGACGGGCGGTCACGCATCACCGTGGGCCTGTGGGTCGCGACCTTCATGGGGCTCATGCTCGTGTACGGCCTCAACACCTGGCTGCCGAAGATCATGGAGCTCGCCGGGTACAACGTGTCCAGCTCGCTCGTCATGCTGTTCGTGCTCAATGCGGGCGGCATCATCGGACTGCTGGTGGGCGGTCGTGTCGCCGACGCCCGCGGGATCAAGGGGACGATCCTCGCGTGGTTCGGCGCGGCATCGGTCCTGCTGGCAGCGCTCAGCATCCGCATCGCGGATCAGGTCGTGCTCAACGGGATCATCCTCGTCACGGGCGCGTTCGTGTTCTCCGCGCAGGTGCTCGTGTACGCGTTCGTCGGGTACCTGTATCCGAAGACGCTGGTCGCCACGGGGATGGGCTTCGCCTCCAGAGTCGGCCGGATGGGTGCGATCCTCGGGCCCCTGGCCACGGGCGTGCTCGTCACGATGAGCATCGCCTACCCGGGCGGCTTCTACATGTTCGCGGCTGCCGCACTCATCGGGTTCCTCGCGGTGCTGTCGATCCCCAAGCCGCGAGCGTCGACGTCGAAGGAGCTGCACGCCCTCGAGCAGTCGGGGGCGTGACGCGCGGCTAGCCCGCGCTCGCCCTGGGCAACGCGGTGCTGCTGAAGCCGGACCCGCGATCGGCGAGACGTGCGGCAGGATGCTTCCACGCGCCCACCTGGAGCTGGGCGGCAACGATGCGATGCTCGTGCTGCCGTGCGGTGCGGACGTGGACGCCGCCGTCTCAGCCGCCGCATTCGGATCCTTCATGCACGCGGGACAGACCTGCATGACGACGGGCCGCCTGGGCTCCGGCAAAATCCACATCAACGAGCAGACGGTCTCCGACGAGTCGCAGGCGCCTTCGGCGGTGTGAAGTCCTCCGGCAACGGATCCCGCGCGGGCGGATCGTTCCGGTGACCGGGACCTCTGGCGCGGTCAGTCGTTCGCCTCGGCGGCCTGCGCTTCCCGCAGCGCCAGGCGGATCGCCCGAGCGCCCGTCGCCAGCGCTTCGTGGATGCGCTGGTCCGGCAGTGCGGAGGCAGTGTCGACGACCGCGCCCAGGGCCGCGACGACCTCGCCGGTGGGCCCCGCGACGGGCACGGCGTAGCTGGTGGAGCTCGCGACCATGTGGCCGGGCAGCGTGGCGAAACTGGTGCGGCGCGCATCTGCCAGCACGTCGCGCAGCACAGCAGGATCGGTGATCGTCGACGAAGTCATGCGCGCGAGGTCCCGGCGCAGGTACGCCTCGCGCACGTGCTCCGGCTGCTGGGCGAGGAGGATGAGCCCCGAGGCCGAGGCGTGGGTGGGCAGCCGTCCCCCGACATGCGCGATGTTGGGGCCCGCCTGCGGCGCGGACACCCGCTCGAGGAAGAGCACGTCCGACTCGCGGATGATCGCGAGCTGCACGTGCTCGCCGATCCGGGCGTTCACAGCGAGCATGTGCGGACGGGCGATGCGGCCCATCGAGACCGTGTCCGAAGCGCGGTTGGCGAGCTCCCACATCCCCACTCCCACACGGATGCGGCCGGCGGGATCGCGGTGGAGGAGGTCGTGATCGATCATCTCGTCGACGATCCGGTAGGCAGTCGACGTCGGCAGGTCCGCGCGTGCGGCGAGCGAGGCGAGCGTGAGGTCGGGGTGCTGCGGGTCGAACGCGGAGAGGATCCGTACGACGCGACCCAGCACCGAATCGCCGCTCGAGGAGTTCGCCATGGCCTCAGCGTACGACGCATCCGCCTCGGATTCCCATTGAATGAGAACAGGCGGGATCGATGCAGAGTGAACTGGAACACTGTGGAGAGTCGGCCCCGACGTCCCTGTCGACCGCACCTCGACGTCCTCGATCCTCAGGAGGAGCATTGGCGCCCCCACCGGAAGAGCTCCGCACCACCGTCTGCATCGTGGGTGCCGGACCGGCGGGCCTCACGCTCGCTCACCTGCTGCACACGGCCGGCATCGACAGCATCGTGCTCGACGACCGCGACCGGGAGACGATCGCCACGACGCACCGTGCGGGAATCCTCGAGCAGGGGTCCGTGGAGCTGCTCGCCTCGACGGGCGCGATCTCCCGTGTGCACGCGCACGGTCATGAGCACGAGGGCACAGTCTTCCGCGTGGACGGGGTGGACCACCGGATCGACTTCCAGGGGCTCGTGGGCGCCTCCGTCTGGCTGTACCCGCAGAACGAGGTGTTCGTCGATCTGGCGCAGACGCGCGATGCCGCGGGCGGCACCGTGTTCTACGGCGTCAGCGACACGAGCCCGGCCGCCTTCGACACGGATCGCCCGCACGTCGACTTCACGGATGCGGACGGCACGCCGCGGCGGATCGTCTGCGACTGGCTCGTGGGCGCGGACGGATCCCGCAGCGTCTGCCGGAACGCGATCCCGGAGGCCGAGCGACAGCGCTTCTCCCTCGAGTACCCCTTCGCCTGGTTCGGGATCCTCTGCGAAGCCCCGCCCAGTGCGCCGGAGCTCATCTACTCCCGCTCCGAGCGCGGCTTCGCGCTCATCTCGCAGCGCAGCGACACCGTCCAGCGGATGTACTTCCAGTGCAGCCCGGATGAGGACGCCTCCGCCTGGTCGGACGACCGGATCTTCGCGGAGCTGCAGGCGCGGGTCGACGGCCCGGACGGCTTCGAGCTCACCACCGGTCCCGTCTTCGAGCGGACGGTCCTCCCGTTCCGGTCGTACGTGTCCGAACCGATGCGCTCCGGTCGCCTGCTGCTCGCGGGCGATGCCGCCCACACCGTGCCGCCGACGGGCGCGAAGGGCCTCAACCTGGCGCTCCAGGACGTCCGCGTGCTCTTCGAAGCGCTGCGCGACGCTGTGCTGTCCGGTGACGAATCCGGTGTCGACGGCTACTCCGACCGCGCGCTGCAGCGCGTGTGGAAAGCGCAGAACTTCTCCTACTGGGTGACGTCCCTCATGCACCGGGACCCGCAGGCCGGCGACTTCGAGACCCGTCGCCGGGCGGGCGAGCTGCGCGGCCTGCTGGAGTCCGATCACGGCAGGGCCTACCTCGCGGAGGCGTACACCGGCTGGCCGCGCGAGAGCAGGCTGACATGACGCAGCGAACGACAGAACCACAGACACAGGGACTGACAGTCGACGCGAACCACAGATCACGGACACACAGCGCCGACTCGGAGAGGAGTGCGACATGAGCGCGGAGACCACGCGACAGGATGCAGTCCAGGCCCAGGGCCAGCCGGAGACACAGGGCCCGGATGACGCCGCGGCGACGCAGCGCCAGATGACCACGGAGATCGAGGGCATCCACGGGGAGTACACGGGGCAGAGGGACAGCGGCGGGCGGGAGGAGTCGCAGCCGCGACTCGACTTCCCGCCCTACCGGTCCTCGATCCTCCGCCACCCCACGAAGGACCTGTTCCACACGGATCCGGAGACGATCGAGACCTTCTCGCCCGCTTTCGGCCACCGGGACGTGGGCGAGCTCGAATCGGATCTCACGATCCAGGCGAACGGCGAGCCGATCGGCGAGCGCATCCGCGTGCGCGGTCGCGTGGTCGACGGCGACGGTCGCCCGGTCGCAGGTCAGCTGGTCGAGGTCTGGCAGGCGAACGCCGCCGGGCGGTACATCCACAAGCGCGATCAGCACCCGGCCCCCATCGACCCGAACTTCACGGGCGTGGGCCGCACGCTCACGGGGCCGGACGGCTCGTACGACTTCATCACGATCAAGCCGGCGCCGTACCCGTGGAAGAACCACCGCAACGCGTGGCGGCCCGCGCACATCCACTTCAGCCTGTTCGGCACGGACTTCACGCAGCGGATGATCACGCAGATGTACTTCCCGTCCGACCCGCTGTTCGCGCTCGATCCGATCTACCAGTCGATCACGGATCAGAAGGCCCGCGATCGGCTGGTCGCGCAGTATGACCACGATGAGTCGGAGCACGAGTTCCTGCTGGGCTACCGGTGGGACATCGTCGTGAGCGGCAGCGCACGCACCTGGACGGAGGACGAGGGCGATGAGTGACATGACGAGCAGCACCGCAGCGGGCACCGCGGACCGGGCCGCGGCCTCGGGCCGGTACACCGGGGCCGACCTCACCACCGGAGACCTCGTCCCCACGCCGGCGCAGACGATCGGGCCGTTCTACGGGTTCGCCCTGGAGTACGAGCACGGGAACGAACTGGTGCCCGTGGGCAGTGCGCGAGCGGTGCGCCTGCACGGCACGGTGACCGACGGTGCAGGCACCCCGGTCCCCGATGCGCTGCTGGAGATCTGGCAGGCCGATGAGTCCGGAGCGATCCCGGATGTCGAGGGATCGCTCCTGCGCGACGGCTTCACCTTCACCGGCTTCGGCCGCGAGGGCACGGACGGGTCGGGGAACTTCACCCTCTCGACGGTCGACCCGGGGCCCACCCAGCCCGGATCGGCCCCCTTCATCTCGCTGTGCGTCTTCGCGCGAGGCCTGCTCAACCGCCTCTTCACCCGCATCTACCTGCCGGAGGACGAGGCGGCGCTCGCGGCCGACCCGCTCCTGTCCCAGCTTCCCGCGGACCGCCGGAAGACGCTCATCGCGACCCGCGAGGAGGACGGGAGCCTCCGCTTCGACGTCCGCCTCCAGGGCGACGACGAGACCGTGTTCCTGAAGTTCCCGAGGAACGATGACTTCTGAGGCAGGCTTGAGGGTATGACCGCAAGCGATCGTCCTCAGCCCGCCGGGACCTCGGCGGCGTCCGCAGACGATGCCACGATGCTGCTGTTCGCACCGGGCACCGCACCGGACGCCGCAGCGGTGGGCGACCGCGCGCTGCTGGGCGCGCTCGTGGAGGCCGAGGCCGGCTGGGTCGGCGCGCAGGCGGACCTCGGACTCGTGTCGCAGGAGACCGCCGCCGAGGTCGTGGCCGCCCTGGGCGCGCCCGCGGACTACCCGGTGGCGGACATCGCTGCGGACGCGGCCTCGGGCGGGAACCCCGTCATCCCGTTCCTGGCCCACGCGCGGCAGAAGGTCGCCGGGCTGCCGGGCGCCGATGCGCTTCACAGAGGGCTCACCAGCCAGGACGTGATGGATACGGCGATGGTGCTCGTCCTCGGCCGGACGATCGCGGTGGTGTCCGAGCGGTTGGAGGCCGTGATCAGTGTGTTATCGACGCTGTCGCGGTCGCACCGCAGCACGCCGTGCCTCGCCCACACCCTCACGCAGGCGGCGCTGCCCACGACCGCGGGGCTGCGGTTCGCGCACTGGACGCGCAGCCTCGCGGATGCTCGCGATGAGCTGGCACGTGTCGTCCCGACCGTCCAGCTGGGCGGCGCCGCGGGCACGCGCGCCGCGCTCGGCGAGATCCGTGCCGAAAATGAAGCTGGACTCAGCGGGGCTGACTTCGAGGCGGCATGGGCGGCCCGGCTGGGTCTTGCCGCGGCCGGGTACCCCTGGCACGTCGACCGGCTGCGGGTGCTCGGCTGGGCACAGGCGCTCGCGGCTGTGAGCCTCGTCGGCCAGCGGGTGGCCCGCGACGTGCTCACCGGCGCCCGGACGGAGGTCGGCGAACTGCGAGAGTCAGGCGGTGGGGGCTCGTCCGCGATGCCGCAGAAGTCGAACCCCACGGTGTCCGTCCTGCTGTCGCGGACCGGGCAGGAAGCACCGGGACTGCTCGCGACCGTCGCGCAGGCGGTGGGGCAGGCCGTGGATGAGCGCCCGGACGGGGCGTGGCACGCGGAGTGGACCGCGCTCGCCCGCCTGCAGCTCGGAGCGCTCACGAGCGCTCGCCTGCTCGGGGACCTCGCCGACCGGCTCGAGGTGGACGCCGGTGCGATGCGCCGGAACCTCGAGGCGGCCGGTCCCGGGGTCGTGTCCGAGCGACTCGTCCACGCCCTGGCGCCGGATGTGACGAAGACGCAGATCACAGAGGCCCTGGGCGCGGCGGCGGACGCGGGCGACGCGCGCGAACGGCTGGCGGCTGTGGTGCCCGCTGCCCGGCGGAGCGACCTCGGCGCACTGCTCGACCCGGCCGCGTACACGGGCGAGGCGACCGCTCTCGTGGATCGGATCCTCGCCACCCTCACCACCCTTGACCCCGACAGTTCCGCGGAAGACCCTTCGAAAGGATCGGACTCATGACGACTCTCACCGCCACGCACCTGCCGACGGGAGGTGCCGCTGACGCAGCCGCCGGCTCCCGCGTCCTCGTGGTCCTGCCGTCCCTGGGGACCGCCGTGCAGCCGCTGTGGCAGTACGCGACGGCGCAGCTGCCCAGCGACTGGACCGTGGTGGGCATCGACCTGCCCGGCCACGGACGATCAGCCCCCGTCGCGGCGCGCGCGGGCATCGCCCTGACGATGGAGGAGCTCGCGGAGCAGGTGCTGGAGTCCGTGCGGTCCGTCCTGCCGGACGTGGGGTCATTCGCTGTCGCAGGCGATTCCGTGGGCGGTGCGATCGCGCTGCAGCTGGCACTGTCGCATCCGGAGACCGTGGACGCGGCGGGCGTGTTCTGCTCCGGCGCGAAGATCGGGACGGCGGAAGCCTGGGAGGAGCGCGCCGCCTTCGTGGAGGAGGCGGGGACGCCCACGATGGTCGAGGGGTCCGCACAGCGCTGGTTCGCGCCGGGCTTCATCGAGGTGCAGCCCGTCGTGTCGACGGAGCTGCTGCATTCCCTGCAGGGGACCGACCGATTCTCGTACGCGGCGGTGTGCCGTGCGCTCGCGGCGTTCGACGTGCGGGATCGGCTGGGCGACGTGCGCGTCCCGATCCTGGCGGTCGCCGGTGAGCACGATCAGCCGACTCCGCCCGCGAGCCTGCAGGCGATCGCCGATGGCGTGCCGCACGGGCGGTTCGAGGTCGTCGCCGATGCCGCCCACCTCGTCCCGGCAGAGGCCCCCGAGGTCGCGGCCAAGCTGCTGCACGGGTTCCTCCTGGGAGCCGGGTCGGCGGTCCAGGGGAGCGGTGAGGGTTCCCCGGCGGGGGCCTCGGCGGGGGGAGCGGCCGCAACGGTCGGGCCGGTCGAGTCGGTCGCGACTCCCGGAGCCGGAGAGGCAGCTGGTACTGGCGAGGCGGCCGGGACAGCCGCGCCTGGTGTCACTGACGCCGGCCTGCCGGACCTGACGCGTTCCCAGGTGCACGAGGCCGGCACGGCGGTACGCCGCGAGGTCCTCTCCGACGAGCACGTCGACCGGGCGAACGCGTCGATCACGGAGTTCACGCAGGACTTCCAGGACTTCATCTCGCGGTACGCGTGGGGTGAGATCTGGACGCGGCCGGGCATCGACCGGCGGATGCGCTCTGCGGTGACGCTCACGGCGATGGTCGCGGGCGGCCACCAGGAGGAGCTCGCGATGCACGTGCGCGCAGCGGTCCGCAACGGGCTCACGCGCGACGAGATCAAGGAGATCCTCCTGCAGAGCGCGGTCTACTGCTCCGTTCCGAGCGCGAACACGGCCTTCAAGATCGCGGGTCAGGTGCTCGCGGACCTCGACGCGGAGAGGTGAAGCCGGACGAACCCCGCGAGTGAGTGCTAGGTGGTCCATCTGATCGATGAGTGGGACCACCTAGCACTCACTCGATTCTGAGCGGAGCCCCCGTGGAAGGTGGGGCTTCGGCTTGGTCGAGCCCGTCGTCAGCCTCAGTGCTGGGCGCTGAACTCCTCCTCCACGAGCGCCATGTTCGCCTGGGCGCCCGCCGTGACCCCGTCAGCCATCGCGCCGGCGACCATCATGCCGACGTTCGTGACGTTGCCGGCCGCGAAGACACCGGGGACGTTCGTCGCCTTCTGCATGTCGACGGGCACGAACTGACCCATCACGTTCTCCTCGACTGCCAGTCCGAGCGCATCGACGAGCACGGAGTCGATCCGCATGCGCGTTCCCACGAGGATCGAGTCGAGGGCGACCGGCGCCTCCAGTCCGGCGACGACGGCACCTGTGAGGCGCCGCTGCTCGTGGGCATCATCACCGCGGGAGCCAGCATCGCGGTACTCACCGCGGCGGGAGTCGTCGGCGCGGGAGCTGGCCTCGTCCGCGTCGGCCGCGTGATCGCTGAGGACCTCTCGCACCGCACCCTCGATGACCCGCACACCGCGCGATGCGAGGACAGCTCGGTCATCGGCGCTGGGGGCCGGCTGGTCGTGCAGCAGCACCGTGACGTCATCCGACCACTGCCGGATGAGCTTCGCCTGGTGCAGCCACATCGGACCGGTCGCCAGCACACCGATCCGGCCGCCGCGGACCTCGTATCCGTGGCAGTACGGGCAGTGGACGACGTCCTGCCCCCAATGGTCAGCCAGGCCGGGGATGTCCGGCAGCGTGTCGACGGCGCCGGAGGCGAGCACGATCCGGCGAGCGCGGACTGTCGAGGGGTCGCGGGACTCAGGGGCAGCGGCCTCGGCGGCGGGCGCCTCTTCTGCAGGGCGCAGTCCGGGTGAGGGGACCCGGGGGTCTGCGGCCACCGCCGCGATCGTGACTGCGAAGCCGTCTGCAAGGGAACCGCTCACATCGGTCACGGTCCCGTCGATGAGCTGGGCGCCGTAGGAGGCGGCCTCCGCGCGGCCCTTCTCCACGAGCTCCAGCGGATCGATGCCCTCATTGCCGAGCAGGTTGTGCGCGCCTGCGGCCGGTGCGTTCCGCGGCGACCCGGCGTCGACGACGAGGACGCTGCGCAGCGCCCTGCCCAGCGTGAGCGCGGCGCTGAGGCCTGCGACGCCGCCGCCGATCACGACGACGTCATAGGTGGGGACGTCATAGGTGGGAGTGTGCGGGGTCTGAGTCATGGTGCGCTCCTTCAGGTGGGGATGCATGCACTCTGGACCCGGGAGGGCTCGGGCGACGATAATCGTTGCTGAATCGGCAAGATGATGTGTCGGTATGTCCGCAAGACTGCCAGTGGGTCAGACGGCAGGCCGGCCAATGGGCAAGACGGCAAGTAGGGAAGCACGCAAGCCGCCTCGACGGCGAGGCGACGAGAGGGGACGCGTATGGATGCGGTCGACCGCGAGTCTGAGATCGCGACCGGGCGCGGCGCCGTGCGCGGGCCCGGGACAGTCCGAGAGCCTGCGCAGAGTGAGGTGGGGGAGGTCGTGGAGTCCGTGGGGCCTCGGCTGCGGGAGCGACGGACGGCCCGCGGGCTGTCACTCACCGCGCTGAGCGAGCGGACCGGGATCTCCGTGAGCACGCTGTCCAGGCTGGAGACGGGCGCGCGGATACCCGGTCTCGAGCACCTGGTCGCGCTCGCCCGCGCCCACCACGTGAGCCTCGATGCGCTCGTGGGGACGCGCTTCTCGTGGGATCCGCGGCTGCGGTACGACACGTACGAGGACTCGGGGCGGACTGTCATGCCCATCGCCCCGGCCGCAGGAGGGCTGTGGGTCGAGCACGCGATCATCAGGCCGCCGGCGTCGGGGATCGCGGAGCCTGCGGTCCACGTGCACGGGCACGAGGGGGAGGTCGGCGGTCATGGTGCGCACGGGGGTGGGCGCGGGCGCGGGCGAGCGCACGTCTTCGAGCCCGAGGCGCTCCAGACCCATCGCGGCTACGTGTGGCTGCTCGTGCTGGCAGGGTCGCTGCGGCTTCTCGTGGGTGCCCACGACCTCGTCCTTGATCCCGGCGAGGCCGCGGAGTTCGACACCCGTGTGCCCCACTGGCTCGGGCCTGCGGCGGATCAGCCGGCCGAGGTCCTCAACGTCCATGGCCCGGAAGGTCAGCGCATCCGCGTGCGGGCGCGGCCCAAGCAGTGAGAGCGTGCCCAGGGGAGTGCGCGGGGCGACCTGACCCAGACGGGGCGACGCGACCCAGATGGGGCGCCGCGACCCACCAACTTTGATCAGACCGCATAGGAAAGAAGCTGTGCGGCCTGATGAAAGCTGGTGGGTCGTCGGACCAGGGTGGTGGGTGCCTAGATCCGGCCGCACCGCCCGCTCGCTCAGGCCGCGGTGTCGGCCTGCTGCTCGTAGCCGTTCAGGAATTCGCCCAGGCGGTCCAGCGCCTCGTCGAGTACCTCCATGCTCGGCAGGGTCACCAGCCGGAAGTGGTCCGGCCTGTCCCAGTTGAACGCGGTGCCGTGGGACACGAGGATCTTCTGCTCCCGCAGCAGATCGAGCGCGAAGCGCTGATCGTCGACGATCCCGAACTTCTCCACATCGAGCTTCGCGAAGAGGTAGAGCGCGCCATCGGCCGGCTGGGCACTCACCCCGTCGATCTCGTTGAGCTTCCGCGCGGACAGCTCCATCTGCGCGCCCAGCCGGCCGGTGGGCAGGACGAGGTCCTCGATGGTCTGGTGCCCGCCCAGCGCGGCCTGGATCGCATGCTGTGCGGGGACGTTCGAGCACATCCGCATGTTCGCGAGCAGGCGGATCCCCTCGACGTAGCTGCTCGCCCGCTGGAGCGGTCCGGTGATCGCGAGCCAGCCCGACCGGTAGCCGGCGATCCGATAGGCCTTCGACAGGCCGGAGAACGTGAGGCACAGGACATCGTCGCCGGTGAGCGTCGCGAGGTTGATCATCTCCGCGTCGCCGTAGGTGATCTTCTCGTAGATCTCATCCGCGAACATGAGGAGGTCGTGCTCCCGGGCGAGCTCCACGAGGCCCTCGAGCGTCTCCTTCGAGTACACCGCGCCCGTGGGGTTGTTCGGGTTGATGACGACGATCCCGCGCGTGCGCGGAGTGATCTTCGCGGCGATGTCCTCGAGATCGGGCATCCAGCCCGCGTCCTCCGCGCACCGGTAGTGGACCGGGGTGCCGCCGGACAGCGCGACCGAGGCCGTCCACAGCGGGTAGTCCGGCATCGGCACAAGGATCTCATCTCCCGGATCGCACAGCGCCTGCATGGCGAGCGTGATGAGCTCGCTGACGCCGTTGCCCAGGTACACGTCATCCGCTTCGAGCGAGCGGATCCCCTTCGTCTCGTAGTACTGGACGACCGCGCGCCGCGCAGACAGGATGCCGCGCGAATCGCTGTACCCCTGCGCCTCCGGCAGGTGCTTGATCATGTCGACGAGGATGGCGTCCGGCGCCTCGAACCCGAACGGCGCAGGATTGCCGATGTTGAGTTTCAGGATGCGGTTTCCCGCCGCCTCCATGCGATCGGCCTCTTCGAGGACTGGTCCCCTGATGTCGTAGAGGACGTTGGCGAGTTTGGAGGACTGCGAGAACACGTTCATCCCTTCGAGGAGGATCACTGGTCGCCGAGGCCGTGCCCCGGTCTGAGGCCCACAGTACGACCGACGGACTCCGGATGTCGCACTCCGTAAGGTATGAACTGCCCTCCATTGCGCTGATCCAGTGCCCCTCCATTGGTATGCGGGACGATTTCGCGGCAGCGGTGCAGGTCCGCGGCTAGTCTGGTGACGTGGAACCGCTCATGCTCTCCCTCGACCTTCTGGGGGTGCTCGCCTTCGCCGTGTCGGGCAACCTGCTCGCCGCCCGGAAGAACATCGACATCATGGGCAGCCTGGTGCTCGGCCTGTGCGCGGGACTGGGCGGCGGCATGATGCGGGACGTCATCCTGGGGCGCGTCCCGAATTCCCTCCAGGAGCCGATCTACCTCATCCCGCCCGTCGTCACCGCGCTCACCGTCTATCTGCTGGGCCAGCGTGCGCTCCACGCCCGCGTCCCCATCGTCGCCTTCGACGCCCTGGGCCTGGGCGTCTTCGCGACGACGGGCACCACCATCGCGATGGATGCGGGGCTGCCGTTCGCCTCTGCGATCCTCCTGGGCGTGCTCACCGCAGTGGGCGGCGGGATGATCCGCGACGTCCTCGCCAACGAGATCCCGGCGGTCTTCAACGGGTCCGATCTCTACATCATCCCCGCGATCGTCGGTGCCGGTCTCACGGCGCTGCTCTGGGGCATCGGATGGTTCGAGTCGTGGGTCGCGCTCGTCATCGCGGCGCTGGTCTTCCTAGTCCGGATGCTCGCGTGGCACCGCGAATGGCGGGTCCCGTCCCCCATGCGCGGCTGGTCGTACTCCGGTGCGCGCAGCGTTCTTCCCCTCCGCGGTCGACTGTTCGCCTTCCGGCGTCCGTCAGGACGCGATCGCGGCGTGTTCGCCCCGCGCCGCTCGCGGAGGACCGCTGAGCCGGACGATCGCGACCCTGAGGACTGATGCGCGTGAAGCTGCTCAGACCATGAGGACTGACCGCGCATGCGGCCACCCAGTTCACGAGGTCTGACGCGCATGAGCACGCTCAGACGGTGACGAGGAGCAGGCCCGCCAGCCCGCCCACCAGCAGCGCGATGCGCGACGACCACCGTGTGCGCTGCACCATCTGACGCAGCCGGCGGCGGGCGGAGAATGCGGTGTCGAGGTCGACGCCCGGCGCGAACGCCCGCGAGTCCGCCTGCGTGTCCAGGACGGCGCGGCGCGGGGCGGACGGATCGAGGCGCACGGGCAGGACGCTTCGCTTCCGCACGCTCCCCGCGTCCACGGGATCGAGCGTCCAGTGGACGTCCGTCGAGAACATGCGCCCGGTCGACGTGCGGATCAGCAGTGTCGCGTCGAGACCCGCCCGCGGGCCGGGAGTGGGGTCCGAGGCCCTCATCACCTTGGCGATCGCCGGCGCTCCGGTGCGGCGGATGTGGGCTGCGGTCCGCCGATCGATCTCGAGGCGCGCCGCGGGCCGCATCCCCGCCAGCAGCAGCGCGCCGGCGGCCACCGCGAGACCCCACGGCCACAGAGCCAGGGTGGCGGCGACGAGGGGAGAGGCCTGCGCCGCATCCGGCAGGCCCATGACGCCGAGGGTCAGGAGGCTCACGAGCTCGCCAGCCACCATCCCGACGCCCAGGCCCAGGCACCACCAGAGGGCCGTGCGACCGACGGGGGTCGCACGGCCCTCTGCGATCGGCACGATGGTGCCCTCGTGAGCCATAACCGAACGCTAGATCGTTCGAATGCCGTGAGGGTGTCCGGAAAGTGAACGCGCGCGAGCCTCCGGCTGGTGGTTTGCCGGGCTTCAGCCGGTCTGCCGGGCCTCAGCCCACACCCAGCGGGTCATCGCTAGACTTGGCCCAGTGACTTCGACCTCGGCTTCTCCTCACCTGCGTCCGCTCGGCACCTGGATGGCCGCCCGCGGCGCTCTCGCGATCGTCTTCGGGATCGTCACCGTGTTCTGGCCGCGTGAGCAGATCGGCTCACCCGCGAACCTCAACATCTCGGTGTCCACCGTCGACGCGATCCTGCTCGCCTACCTCGTCCTCAGCGGACTCCTCGTCCTGTTGCAGGGCCTCGCGACGCGCACGGACGCGCGCATGGCGCTGCTGGGACAGGCCGTCGTCGTGATCCCGGGCGTCGCGTTCCTGCTCCTCGCGGACGTGCCCGGTGAGCTGCGCGCCGCGATCGCGGTGTGGGCGGTCCTCCACGGGATCCTCGAGCTGTGGATCTGGCGGCAGAACCGGGACGAGCGCATGAGCTCCGACTTCCTCATCGCCGGCGGCATCCACGTCATCCTGGGCGTCATCCTGCTCGCGGGGACGGACATGAATGCGCTCAGCGTCATGGGCTTCGCCGGGGCCGCGGCGATGATCCACGGCGTGTTCTACATGGTGGGCGGCTACTCCCGCCGCTCCCGCACGCAGGGCGGCGCTGCGGATGAGGCTGAGGACGTGGAGGTCGACGAAGCATGACCCTTCCGACGACCTCACCCGGCACGCTCCAGTCCGCAGCCCCCGCCGGCGCCGCGCGCGGCGACGGACTCCTCATCGACCTCGCGGAGGCGGCCCGGACACTCGGAGACGGCCTCTTCTCCCGTCTGGTGGAGCTGGCGCGCAGCCCCCGGCTGCTGGTCGCGACCGACTACGACGGGACGATCGCGCCCCTGGTCGACCGCCCCACACGCGCTTTCCCGCTGGACCTCAACGTCGCGACGATGCGCGCCCTGTCGTCGATGCCGTCGACGCAGTCCGCCGTCATCTCCGGCAGGTCCCTGCGCGATCTCGCGGCGATGTCGCGGCTGCCCCGGGAAGTGCACCTCGTGGGCTCGCACGGCGGGGAGTTCGGCATCGATGAGTTCGACGACCTCGCCCCCCAGACGCAGCAGCGGCTCACAGCACTTCGCGCCGCGCTGCTCGACCTGCACGGGGACCACCCGGACGTCTTCATCGAGTTCAAGCCGCTGGGTGCCGCCGTCCACCTCCGCGGCCGCTCGCCCGAGCAGCGCGAAGCGGTCACCGCGTGGGTGCGGGAGACCTGCGCGAGGATCGGGATCGAACCAGTCCGGGGCCGCGACGTCTTCGATCTCACCGTCATCCCGGGTTCCAAGGGCGACGCGCTCGAGGCGCTGCGGACGCGGCTCGGAGCGGATGCGGTCCTCTACATCGGCGACGACGTCGCCGATGAGACCGCACTGGCGACGCTGCGCGACGGTGACCTCGGCCTGCGCGTGGGCACGGACGGCGACACGCGGGCACACTCCCGCATCTCCGATCCCCAGACCGTGGGCATCGCGCTCGCAGCGCTCTACGAGCTGAGGCGCTCGTGGCTCTTCGGCCGCTCCTCGATCCCCGTCGAGAGGCACAGCCTCCTGGGCAACGGCCATTCGACCGCGCTGGTCGACCCGAACGGGCGCATCTGCTGGATGCCCCACCCGCTGCCGCACTCCGCGAGCGTGTTCTCCGAGATCCTCGGCTCCTCCGCCGCCGGATACTTCTCCGTGGGTCCCGCAGCGTCGGCAGCGGGCGGCAGGAGCCGCGCCGACAGCCGCGCGGACATCGCCAGGACGCGGCCGCTGACCCAGCGCTACCGGGACGACACCATGACGGTCGTGACCCGGTGGGCCGGCCTCGCAGTCGCCGACTACCTGGCTCCCGTGCCCGATGATTCGCAGGACACCGTCCTGGTGCGCGTGCTCACCGGCACCGCGCCCACGGAGATCCGCTTCGCCCCGCGCCTGGACTACGGCGCGGCACCCACCTCGCTCGAGGTCGAGCCGGGCGTCGTCCGCGTCGACAACACGAGCGAGCCGATGGCCCTCCACGCCGCCGGCATCGACTTCGAGATCGTCGAGGAGCACGGGTCCCAGACCGCAGTCGCACGAGTGGTCCCGGCCGATCTGCCGGGCGGTGAGCTTGTGCTCGCCTTCACCTGCGGCGGAGCCTCCGACTTCCTCGACTCCGTGCTCGCCGGCGATGAGCACCGCGTGCGCGCTCTCGCGGAGGGCTTCTGGGAGAACTGGGCGCGCTCGCTCGCTCTGCCCGAGCACATGCGCGAAGGCGTCGTCCGCTCCGCACTCACGCTGCGCGCACTATGCCACGCGCCCACCGGCGGCGTCCTCGCCGCACCCACCACGTCGCTCCCGGAGGGGATCGGCGGCGTCCGCAACTGGGACTACCGCTACACGTGGCTGCGCGACGGCTCCATGACCGTGCGCGCACTCCTCGACCTGGGATCGACGGCGGAGGCCGAGGGCTTCGTCCAGTGGCTGCGCGGCATCCTCGCCGAGGCCCCGGGGCCGGAGTTCCTCCATCCCCTGTACGCGGTGGACGGGTCCGCACTCACGTCCGAGGCGGTGCTCGAGCACCTGCCGGGCTACGCCGGCTCCCGCCCCGTGCGCGTGGGCAACGCCGCCGAGCACCAGGTGCAGCTGGACGTCTTCGGCCCCGTCGCCGAGCTGCTGCGGGACATCGTCACCGCTCGTGGCGCGATCGACGATGCGGAGTGGGAGCTGCTCGTCGCGATGGGCACCGCCGTCGAGGCCCGCTGGCACGAGGAGGACCACGGCATCTGGGAGGCGCGCCGCCCGCCCAAGCACAACGTGTACACGAAGGTGATGTGCTGGGTGACCCTCGATCGCGCGATCGACGTGGCGGACAGGTTCGGGCTGACCCTGCCCGGCGCGTGGCGGGGCCTGCGCGAGCAGATCGCGGAGGAGGTCACCGACCGCGGCTGGAGCGAGACCGCCCAGTCCTACACCGTGGCCTACGACGACGACGACCTCGACGCCGCCAGCCTGTTCGTCGGCCTGTCCGGGATGCTCGCGGCGGACGACCCGCGGTTCCTCGCCACTGTGGACGCGGTCGAGCGCGAGCTGCGGGAGGGACCCACGGTCTTCCGCTACCGCTACGACGACGGTCTGCCGGGGCTGGAGGGCGGTTTCCACATCTGCACGACGTGGCTCATCGAGGCGTTCCTGCTCACGGGCCGCATCGACGAGGCCCGGTCGCTCTTCCGACAGCTGGACAAGCTCCGCGGTCCCACGGGCCTGCTCGCAGAGGAATACGATCCGCTCGCCGAACAGCACCTCGGCAACCACCCGCAGGCGTACTCGCACCTGGGGTACATCCGCGTGGTGCGGCTGGCTGCGGAACTGGGCTGCTCCCTGGAATGACCTGACGACCGGACGACCGGACGACCCGGGCCCGAGGCGGTGGCTGAGTCGTCGGACCGCCGCCCGAGCGCGCGGGGCCCGGGGAGCGTGCGGGGCCGGGGGCGCGTCAGCCCGCCGGGACCTCGGGCGCGGGGGCCTGCGGGAAGCGGACGGTCGTGTGGGCACCGCCGTTCGGGCCGTTCGCGAACTCGATCGTCATGCCCAGCAGGCGGGCCTGACCCTGGGCGATGACGAGGCCCAGCCCCATCCCGCCGCCGCCGGCGGACACGAACCGCGTGGGCCCGGTCGCGACGATGTCCGGCGGGTAGCCGGGTCCCGAATCCCTGATGACGACGGCATCCGGCCGCGTCTCGACCTCGATGGGGTCCGCGCCGTGCTTGACGGCGTTCACGAGCAGGTTCGTGATGATCCGCTCGAAGCGCCGCTGATCCGTGACGATCCGGGTGTCGCCCGCGCCGTAGGCGATGTCGACCGGATGGCCGGCCAGGGTGCCGGAGCCCTCGAGTGTGGTCATGAGCGAGTGCATGCTCGCGTCGACGGAGATCGGCCCCATCATCGTCTCCGCGCGGCCCGCGTCCAGGCGCGAGACCTCCAGGAGGTCCTCCACGAGCACCTGCATGCGCGTGACGCGCTCCTTCACTAGTTCGGCCGGGCGGGACTCCTCCTCGAGCAGATTCGCGGCGTTCACGAGGCCGGTGAGCGGCGTGCGCATCTCGTGGGCGAGGTCCGCTGTGAAGCGCTGCTCGGACTCGATCTTCTCCGTGAGCCGCTCGACGGCGAAGTCGACTGCCAGCGCGAAGTCAGCGACCTCGTCGTTGCCGTAGTCGATGACGTCCGACACGCGGTCCGTGGTCTCCCCGTGCGCGATCCGCCGTGCCGCCTGGGCGCCCACGGTGAGTCTGCGGGAGATCTGGCCGGCGGCGAACGTGGCGATCCCGCCGATCAGCAGCGCGGAGCCGAGCATACCCAGCAGCACTGCCCGGTCGATGCCGGCGAGCAGCCTCTCCGACTCCGCCGTCGACTGGCGCACGGAGATCACGGCGGTGTGCGAGCCGACCTGGATCGGCGCCGCCGCCCACATGTAGTCCTGGTCGTCCGCACTGCTGAGAGTCGTCACGGACTGCCCCCGCAGAGCGGACTCGCGTGCATCCGCCGGCAGATCCGGATCGTCGATCATCGTGTTGAGCGCGAGCACGCCGGTGTCGGCGTACACGGTGACGGCCTGGTTGAGCTGCTCCGTCGCGTTCGCCCGTTGGCGCTCCCCCTCCGCGCGGGCCGCGGACTGGCGGACGACGACGCCGCAGGTGAGGGCGGCGATGACGACGGAGGTGATGACGAGGAGGACGATCTTCCAGCGCAGCGACATGAGTGGGGGCGACCGTCAGCCGGCGAACCGGTAGCCGAAGCCGCGGACCGTCTCGATCCGGGACGAACCGATCTTCTTCCGCAGCCGCTGTATGTGGACGTCGACGACGCGCGAATCACCCGCCCACTGGTAGCCCCAGACGGTGTAGGCCATCTTCTCCCGGGAGTACACGTGCCCGGGCTCCTCCGTCAGCAGCATGAGGATCCGCAGCTCCGTCGGGGTGAGGTGGACCTCCTCGTCGTCGATCTCGACGGTGAGGCGGCCGGTGTCGATCGTGAGCGACCCCAGCTGCAGACGACGGACGGCGGGCGACGCGGATGCCGGTTCGGGAACGGCCGTCTGCGGTCCGGGAGTCGGTCCGGGGGCAAGGGGAGACGGAGGGGCTGCGGGGGCGGTATCCGCGTCGCCCGCTCCGGGATCGGTCGGCCACTGCGGGTCCGTGTGCGTCGGGATCTGCTGGACCGGCAGAGGACCGGTGTCGACGGGGTCTGAGGAGTCGAAGCCCGGGGTGGGGCCCAGCACGTCGGGCAGCTCGCCGCCGCCGATGATGCGGCCTCCGGGGCCGATCGCCGCTTCGCGGGCGGTGTGGGCCGCGGCCGGCGCGGGGGAGTAGCCCATGGATCCGGTGCCCGCGGTGATGAAGCGGCGCACGACGGCGCGGATCCGTGCGTTGAGGACCTGCATGTCGAACGGCTTCGTCAGGTAGTCGTCCGCGCCCGCCTCGAGGGACTGGACGATGTCGATCGGGTCCGAGCGCGCGGAGATGACGATGATGGGCACCGTCGACCGTTCGCGGATCGCCCGCGTGATCGAGGCTCCGTTCATCGTGGGCAGCATGAGGTCGAGCAGGACCGCGTCCGCACCGTTGGCGGTGACGAACTCGTAGCCCTCGCGTCCGTCCTCGAACGCCGTCACCGTGTAGCCGAACCGCTCGAGGCTGATCTGCGTCGTCTCGCGGATCACCTCGTCGTCCTCCACCAGGACGATGTGCATGCTCTTCCTCTTCCCCCGCCGGTCTCCCGTGCTGCCTGTTCTTCGTGCGCGCTGTCCGTTCCCGTGCTCGTCAGTGCTCTCCCGCACTGGAGACACGCTGACCGGCTTCGAAGCGTCCGTCATGGAACCTGTAGACCTGGACCGACCAACCGGAGGGGCAGCAGACCTCGTCCGCAGGAGCGTAGCGCTTCTCCTGCTTGACCAGGGTCCCTCCGCGTCCGGGAGTCAGTGTGAGATCGTGCCCTGAAACTACCAGCTGGAGGGACGGTTCGCCGTCCTGCTCGCCGATGACGGCGGCGGAGAAGACGGTGTCGGTCCCCGGCTCCGTCACCAGCGCGACCTGGAAGGGGGTGCCGTCGATCTCCAGTGCGGTGCCCAGCGAGATGCACTCGTCGCAGTAGAGGAGGGCCTCCGTGGTCTGCGAGTCGATGGTGTGGGACCCCGTCGACGGGCGATCGAGCAGGTGGGAGCGGATGTCTTCGACGTCGAACGGCAGGTCCTCCGGAGCGACCGTCGTGTCCGGGGTGGCGGCGGCCTGATTGGGCTGCGCGGTCGCCTCGACCCGCAGGCCCCTGTCCGGGCTGTAGAAGAACAGCAGTGCCAGGAGCGCGACGAGGATGACTGCGGTGAACAGCGCAGCCCATCCGGGCAGTGAGAGCCGAGGTCGGAACACGTCTTCAGTGTGCCACGGCGGACGTGCCTGCGGTCGTGGGTGTCAGTTCATAGGTGCCGGGTCGTGGGTGACGGGTCATAGGTACCGGATCATGAGTGACGGGTCAGGAGTGCCGGGTCATGGGTGCCCAGGGAGATGCGGGACCACTCGACGGTAGACTGGGGTCAT
The DNA here is from genome assembly GCF_900169375.1 of Brevibacterium sp. Mu109. NCBI lineage: Bacteria > Bacillati > Actinomycetota > Actinomycetes > Micrococcales > Brevibacteriaceae > Brevibacterium > Brevibacterium sp. Mu109. The sequence goes on along the minus strand of NZ_FXZF01000009.1, from coordinate 87,939 downwards.
CATGGAGAAGCAGAAGACTCGGCGTCCCGACCGTCACGCGGGCAGGAAGAGCGTGCCTTACAAGGACGCGGTTCGGTTCGGCCTCATCGCGGCACTCGTCACGTTCGTCGTGAGCTCCGTCGTCACGCAGGGGAGCCGGTTCTCGCAGGAGGGCTTCGCCGCCATCGCCCACCTGGGGCTCCCCGCGCTCCTCGCGGGGGTCGCGTTCGTCGCCGCCACCGCAGTGGCGATGCTCCTCAACTGGGTCGTCTCCCGCAAGGACGTGGAGCCCACTGTGGACAAGCCCGTCCTCGACTGAGCCGGTCCACTCGCGCCTGCGGTCGGCCTCGTCGACCGTCGCGTCGAGGTCCGCGGGCCCGGCGAGTGCGCCGACTCGTGCACAATTGAGGCGATGTCCCCCATCATACGATCGTCCTCCGGACGCACGGAACCGGCACGGCCCGCGGCCGACCGGGTGCCGGGGCTGCCCGATTCCACCCCGCAGGGCGGGCAGGCGCGGCGCCGACTCCCGTTCGCGGATGCCGGAGTCGCGGGGCGGATCATGTTCGCGAACGGCGTCATGCTGGTCGGCATCGTGCTGCTCGTGACGACGCTGCTCTACTTCGTCATGAGTGAGCAGAACGACCGTCGCGCAGAGGACCAGTTGGGGAACACCGCGGAATCGCTCGCGCGCTCGACGCTCGTCGTCGACCACATCGTGTCGGTCGAGGCGGGCAAGGACTCAGGCGATGAGGAGCCGCTCCCCGTCTTCCTCAGCGGCACTCCTGAGAACGCGGAGATGATGGACCGGCTGGACGCCATCCGCGCTGACTACGAGGTGGACCTCGTCGAGGTCATCCCGCGCTCAGAGCTGGAGCGCAGCGAAGGGCTGGGCGGCACCGGAGTGGGTGCGGCGAATGTGCCCGAGGAGCGCCCTGCCGTGGTGACGTCGAACAGCGCGGGCGATTCGCATGCGCGCGCCGCCGTCTCCCGCCTGGACCTCGAGGAGCTGAGTGAGGGGGAGACGAGGGTCCGCTACATCGACGGGTCCGTCGACCTCCTCGTGGCCGCCGCCCCGATCATGGCTCACCCGTCGGATGCCGATGCAGCCGCCGGTGCCGACGGGAGCTCGTCCCGCACGCCGATGACCCGCTCGGACACCACGGCGGCGTCCGGCGACGCAGGGGAGTCTGCCGAGGAGCCGGAGGTGGTGGGAGCCGCGGTCGTGGGCCTCTCCCCGGACGCGGTGCGCGGGGGCTTCGTCCCCCAGGCGCGCACGATCTGGCTCCTGGGCGGCCTCACGGTCGTGCTGGGCGTCCTCGCGAACTGGATGACGCTGCGTGGTCTGCGCCGCGTCACGGGCGACTACGGCACGAAGGAGCTGGGCGCCGTCCTCGACTACTACTCGTCCGTGCTGCGTGCGGTGTCCGAGGGCCTCGTCCTGGTGGACCGCAGCCAGGGAGTCGTGTTCTTCAACTCGGAGGCGGCAGAGCTGCTCGGCATGTCGGACCAGCGTGCGCGGACGCCCGTTCCCCTGCAGGACATCGACCTCGACCATTCGCTCAAGGCGCTCCTGGCGGAGGGCCGCTACGCCCGCGACGAGATCCACTACACGACCCGACGCATCCTCGTCGTGAACCAGCAGCCGGCGTCGACGGCCCCCGACACCTGGGTCATGACGATGCGCGACCACACGGAGCTCCAGGAGCTGATCGGAGAGCTCGTGTCCGTGCGCTCGTTCTCCGAGTCGCTGCGCTCGCAGACGCACGAGTACGCGAACCGCCTCCACATGATCGTGTCGCTCGTCGAGACCGGTTCGTTCGACGAGGCCGTGGAGTTCGCGACGCGTGAGATCGAGCAGGCCGAGCGGCCCGCCGACAACCTGCTGGACGGGTTCGACCATCCGGTCCTCTCCGCGCTGCTGCTCACGAAGATGTCCCAGGCAGCGGAGCAGGGCATCCGGATGGAGCTCGACACCGATGAGCTGCGCGGGTCGATCACTGCGGACGATCGGGACCTCGTCACCATCGTCGGGAACCTCGTGGACAACGCCTTCGACGCGGTGAGCGTCGGGACGGTCCCCCCGGACCGGCGGACGGTGCGGGTGCGGTTCTCCGGGGCCGGGGACTCGGGCCTCGTCATCGAGGTGAGCGACGACGGCCCGGGCATCGCCGAGGACTCGCTGGACGACGTGTTCGAGCGGGGTTGGTCGACGAAGCACGACGGGGTCGCCGGGGACACCGGCGCCGGACGGCTCGAGCACACCTCGCGCGGGGTGGGGCTGTCGCTCGCCGTGCAGGCCGTCCGGCGGATGAAGGGCGCGATCGACGTCCAGGCGTCCGGGACCGAACTGGTCGATGAGGCGGAGCTCGCGGACATGGCCCCGCCGCTCAGCGGCGCGCTCTTCACCGTGTGGGTGCCGGGTGCCCCGCAGGAGCCGACGCACGACGTGATGCGCCCTCTGACCGGGGATGATGGCGCGGGAACGCCTGGGGATCTACGGTGAGCGCATGAGTGAAGCAGGTGATCCGACGGGGCGCGGAGAAGCCCCGTTCGGAGTTCTCGTGGTCGAGGACGAGGAGATCGCGGCGAAGGCGCACGCGTCCTACGTCGACCGCGTCGACGGCTTCCGCCTCGTCGGGATCGCGCGGAACGCCCAGCACGCCCTCGCCGCGCTCACGGACCGGATCATCGGGATCGACGCCGGCCAAGTCGATCTGGTGCTGCTCGACATGAACCTGCCCGACGGCCACGGGCTGATGCTCGTGCGCAGCCTCCGCGCGCGCAAGGTGCCGGTCGACGTCATCGCGGTGACCGCTGCACGCGATATGCAGGTCGTGCAGGAGGCGCTGTCCCTGGGAGTCGTCCACTACATCCTCAAGCCGTTCACATTCCCGGTCTTCAAGACCAAGCTCGAGGCGTTCCGCAGCTTCCGCCTGTCACTGGGAGCAGAGCAGGGCGGGAACGGCCAGATCACCCAGTCGCAGGTGGACGCCGCCGTCGAGGGCCTGCGTGCAGGGACCGGCCCGCAGCGGGCGAAGGGCGTGCCGGACGCCGTGCAGGACCAGATCCTGGGACTCCTCGCCGACGAGGGGCACTCCGCGGCAGAGGCAGCCGACCGGATCGGAGTCTCCCGCGTGACCGCCCGCCGCTACCTCGAGGCGATGGCGGACGTGGGGCTCCTGGAGCGGAGGCCGCGCTACGGCAGTGCGGGCCGCCCCGTCCTCGAATACGTCGCGATCGCCTGACGGCGGAGCCGACAGTAAGGACCGAGGCCGAGGCGGCTCGGACCGAGGCTGCTGGGACCGGGGCCTCCGGGCTCAGGTGCCCGGGACCTCGGCTGCGGTCGGTTCAGCGGGAGGCGCGCCAGGAGGCGGTCTCCTCCCGAGCGATCTCTGCGGCGATCCCCACGTACGAGCCGGGCGTGAGCGCCGCGAGGCGTGCGGCATCCTCGTCGGGCAGCCCGAGCCCGCCCACGAACTCCCGGAGTGCGGGGCCGTCGACGCGGTGACCGCGGGTGAGCTCCTTGAGCTTCTCATAGGGGTTGTCCATCCCTCCCACACCGCGGAGGAACGCCGCGCGCATGACGGACTGGATCGCCTCCGCGAGCACCTCCCAGTTGCGTTCGAGATCCGCGGACAGGGCGTCGGTGTTGCATTCGAGGCGCCCCAGGCCCTTGACGAGGTTGTTGAGCGCGAGCAGCGAGTGGCCGAACGCCACACCGATGTTGCGCTGCGTGGTCGAGTCCGTGAGGTCGCGCTGGAGCCGTGAGGTGGTGAGCGTCGACGCCAGCGAATCCAGCAGGGCGTTGGAGATCTCGAGGTTCGCCTCTGCGTTCTCGAACCGGATCGGATTGACCTTGTGCGGCATGGTCGAGGAGCCGGTCGCGCCCTCGACGGGGATCTGGGTGAAGTACTCCATCGAGATGTAGGTCCACATATCCGTGGCGAGGTTGTGGCAGATGCGGTTGAAGCGGCTGATGTCCGCGAACAGCTCCGCCTGCCAGTCGTGCGATTCGATCTGCGTCGTCACGGGGTTGAAGGTCAGGCCCAGGTGCTCGACGAAGCTCTGCGCGATGCCGGGCCAGTCGACGCCGGGGGAGGCGACGACGTGGGCGGCGTACGTACCGGTCGCGCCGTTGATCTTGCCGAGGAATTCGGTCTTCTCGATGCGATCCAGCTGGCGGCGCAGGCGGTGGATGAACACCGCGATCTCCTTGCCCATGGTGGACGGCGTCGCCGGCTGCCCGTGCGTGTGGGACAGCAGCGCTGTGTCCGCGAGCTCCTCGGCCATGTCTGCCAGGGAGTCGACGAGCGTCCGAGCGGTCGGCAGCCAGACGTCCTGGACGGCGCCCCTGATCCCCAGCGCGTACGAGAGATTGTTGACGTCCTCCGAGGTGCAGCAGAAGTGGACGAGCTCCGAGAGGTCGCCCGCGCCGATCTGATCGAGGAACTCCTTGATCGAGTACTCGACGGCCTTGACGTCGTGGACCGTGACGGCCTCGAAGGTCCGCAGCTGGTCGATCGTCTCCGCGTCGAACCCTGCGGCCCACTCGCGCAGCTGCGTCTTCTCGTCCTCGAGCAGCTCCCGCGTGCCGCGCACGGCGCCGGATTCGGCCAGGTGGATGAACCATTCCGCCTCGACGTGGACCCGATTGCGGTTGAGCGCAGCCTCGGACAGGTAGTCGATGAGCGGAGCGGCGTCGGCGCGATAGCGGCCGTCGAGCGGGCTGAGCGCGAGGGCGGGGTCGATCTGGGCGAGCTGCACACGGTTCGTCATGCGGCGATTCTCTCACGCGGGTGCGTGCGCACCCGAGGTCACCGTCCGGTACGCGGACGGCTCCCCGCGCGCACGGGTCCCTGGGGACCGGCGCGGCCGCATCCACAGGTCGCGGGCGGAGGTGGTGCACCGAGCCGCACGGGCGAAGGGTGTCAGGAGGCGAGGGGCCGGGCGGCGGAGAGCACGTGAGGGAGAGGTGGGCATCGTGACGGGTATCGAGGGGGCTGCGGCCGCGGTGATCGAGGCGCTCGAGGCGGACAGGGCGGTGTGGGTGGCGCAGGCAGGTGAGATCGGCGCGATCGTCGCTCGCAGTCAGGACGCGCAGCACGTGGAGTGGAGCTCCTCGTCCAGCGGAGCATTCAGGGACGCGCTGGCCGGCTGGGTGCGCGACGGGCACGATCTCATGAGTCTGGCCGACGACGTCATCGTCGCGATGACTGCCCACATCGATGCGCTGCGCGAGGTCGTGGACGCCCTCGCCGCGGCCGCGGCAGCGGGAGGCGAGGGGCCCGGCCTGCCGCTGCCCGGGCTGGGGAATCCCGTTCCCTTCGGAGGTCTCCTGTGAGTCGGACGGATGCGCCGGACGGCCGGCGGGTCTGGTGCGCGGTGAGCGCGCTCGACGTCTTCTCCGCATCACTGAGCCGCGGTGGAGGCTGGCCCACGGTGCTGCGTCCGGCATCGGTCGCGCAGAGGCTCGATGCCGCAGGCTCTGCTACGGCGGGGTCTGCTGCGGCGGGCTCTGCTGCGGCGGGCTCGGCTGAGGCGACAGCGTCATGCGCGAGGACTGCTTGGCCTCCCTCGGCTGCGGGTGAGAGGCCGGCGCAGGGCGCAGGACTCTGCGACCGCGTGATGGGCTTCGCGGACACGGCGCCGGTGCGCGCGGTCCACTGGTTCCTCGGACCGCGCGGGACGCTCATCGCCGAATCCGCGTGGGGGAGTGCCATCGCCGCGGTCCTCGTCGGCTGGGCACCCCACGACGACGGACGTGCGCAGGGTCGCCACGGAGCAGCAGCCGAGGTCGACGTCGCCGGCAGCCATTCTGCGGAGCGCCGTGCGCCTCTGCCCGGGGCGCTGCTGCTCGGCGTGTTCGACACCGCGGACACCGCGCGCCGCCTCGCAGAGCTCGTACCGGAGCCCGCACATGCTGACCTCGCAGTCGTGGGGCGGTGGGCGCTGCCTGACGGATGCCCTCCCATGCGTGTGCACTCCGTCGTCCATCCGGAGCCTGGAGTGCTGCGACGGGAGCTCGTCACACAGCTGACTGAAGCGTTCGAACGCTCGCAGGAGGGTGCACGGCAGGAGGGTGCGCAGGCCCGTGCCGAGGCCAGCACACGTGCCCGTGTGCAGGACCCGCGCCGATGAGTGCGGGGCCGGCGCAGGATGTCACTGTCACCGGCGGGTCGGGTGGGACGACGGCGCGTCTGGACGACATGCGGGCAGGTGCCGACGTCCTCTCCGCACGCGCCGAGGAGTTCGAAGCGGTGCTCGTGACGCTGGCGCGTGCGGAAGCGGACGCGACGGTCCTCGCGCTCGCCGCGTCGCCCGTGACGGGAGCGGCGCTCGAGGTCGCGTGCGCGCGGTTCTTCGCCCGGTCGGCGGGCGCGGGCCTGCGGATCCGGGGCATCGCCTCAGCGCTTCGGGGATGCGCGGACGCCTATGAATCCGCCGATGCGCTCATCGCGGCCTCCTTCGCCCTCGTGCTCGACACCGCCGCGAACGTGGCGGGACACATGGTGCGCGCTGTCGTGTTCCATCCCGTCACGATGCTCGTCGTCGGGAGTGCGGCGGTGCAGGGGCTCGTGGTCGGCACCGGTGTCGTCCATGTGTGGAATGCGGCGAAGGACGCGGGAGTCCTCGAGCACATCGAGCAGGTCACCGGGATCGACGTCGACGAGGTCGCGGAGCACGGAGCGGAAGCGGTGCTCGGCGTCCTGGCGGACGGTGCCGTGTGGGTGGTGCAGGGTGCAGGAGAGCACTCGGAGCTCACCGGGGCGGCGATGGAGCACGTCCTCCCGGGCTTCGTCGCAGGGTTCCTGGGCGTCCCTCCGGGCCTCGTGTTCACCCCTGCGGACTGGGGTGCGATCCCGCGGGACTCGCAGACGCTGACCGGCTTCGTGCTCGCAGGCCTCTCGCCGTTCGGGTTCTTCGGGGACCAGAGCCTGCTGCCGGATCCGCAGCATCGCCCACCGGTCGACGTGCGCGAGGTCGACGACGGTGACGGTCATGGACGGCCCGGCGGGGCCTCCGCAGGCCACGCGCACGCACCGGGGTCGGTCCGGGCGCTCTGGGAGCGGCAGTGGGCGCAGTCGCGGGGACGGGACAACGGGCGGGTGCGGGTCGAGCAGATCGAGGGCGCGGACGGTCGGAGGAGGCACATCGTCTACGTGCCCGCGACGACGCAGAACACGCTGCGTGCGGGGCAGGAGACCACCGACCACACGACGAACCTCGAAACGGCATCCGGTCGACGCTCCGCACAGCACGAGGTGGTGCGGACCGCCATCGAGGAGGCGGGGGTCGAGCCCGAGGACGAGGTCATGCTCGTCGGCTACTCCCAGGGCGGGCTGGTCGCCGCGTCACTGCTGGCGGATGAGGAGTTCCGTCAGCGCGTCAACGTCACGACCGTGTTCACGGTGGGGTCGCCCGTGTCGGACTTCGCGCCGCCGGACGGGGTGGACATGCTGTCCATCGAGCACGAGCAGGACCTGGTGCCCGACCTCGATGGCGCGCGCAATGCGGATACGGCGGACTGGGCGACGCTCACGGTGGACCTCGACGAGGCGGAGCAGAGGGAGGCGCTCGCCGGGAAGGGGTGGAGCCAGGAGCGGATCGACGCGGCCTTCGACGGGCCCGTCTACGCACACGGGGGCGAGCTCTACGACAACACCCTGACCGGCCTGGAGGAGAGCGGGCACCCGGAGCTCGCGCAGTGGCAGGAGCGCAACAGCCGGTTCTTCGACGGACCGCTGGGGAGCACGCACTCCTTCGAAGGCACGCGACCGTGAGCATCACCGTCACGCGACCGTGAGCATCGCGTGCCCATGGCACTCTGACCTGCGAATACTTGGACATAAAAGTATGACGTCAGAGTGATTGTGGGCGATCGCAGGTGGTCGCTGAGGGGGCTGTTCGGAACCTCTAACGCGGAATGCGCGGCCGTACGTTGGGAAGCACGACAGTAGAACGACTCAGGTTGGCACGGCTCACGCGCTCAGGTATCGTAAATCCCACGATGTGAAACGCATCACGACAGGAGTGCCCACACAACCGTGGACACTCCACCATCCGAGCGCTGTACCCACACCCGGGAGCAGCGTCCAGGAGAGGAGAAGGAACGATGACGTCCGAGATTTCAGCGGGAGCGCGTGCGAAGAGGCAGGCGGGACCGCACATGATTCAGATGCTCACCCCGGAGGGGGAGCGTGTCAGCTCAGGCGAATACGACGTGTTCGCGGCTGAACTCGACACGCAGGACCTCTTCGGCTTCTACCGCGACATGGTGCTGGTGCGCCGCGTCGACGCGGAGGGCCAGGCACTGCAGCGCCAGGGCCAGCTGGGCCTGTGGGCGCCGCTGCTGGGCCAGGAGGCCGCGCAGATCGGCCTGGGCCGCGCGCTGCGGAAGCAGGATTTCGTCTTCCCGACGTACCGCGAGCACGGCGTCGCATGGACGCGCGGGATCGACCCCACGGAACTGCTGGGCATCTTCCGGGGCCAGAGCCACGGCGGGTGGGACCCGCAGGCCAACCGCTTCCACACCTACACGATCGTGATCGGCTCCCAGGTCCTCCACGCGGCCGGCTACGGCATGGGGATCCAGATGGACGGCGACGTGGGCACCGGTGACATCGATCGCGATTCGATCGCAGTCGCCTGCTTCGGCGATGGTGCGAGCTCGCAGGGCGACGTCTCGGAGGGCCTCACGTTCGCCGGCGCGTTCAACGCCCCGGTCCTCTTCTACTGCCAGAACAACCAGTGGGCGATCTCCGAGCCCACCTCCATCCAGACTCCGACCGCCCTGTACCAGCGGGGCAAGGGCTTCGGTATCCCGGGCATCCGCGTCGACGGCAACGATGTGCTGGCGACCTACGCGGTGGCGCGCGCCAGCGCGGACTCGATCCGCGCGGGCAACGGGCCGCTCCTCATCGAGGCCTTCACGTACCGCATGGGTGCGCACACGACGGCCGACGATCCCTCGAAGTACCGCAGCGATGCGGAGACGGAGGCGTGGGCGGCGAAGGACCCGATCGTGCGGCTGCGCCGCTACCTCGAGAACCAGGGCGTGACCGCGGACGAATTCGCGGCGATCGACGCGGAAGCAGATCAGATGGCCGCCCGCATCCGCGCCGCGTGCGTCGAGATGGCGCCGCCTCCGCCCGCAGAGATGTGGACGCACGTCTACAGCGAACCCCACGCACTGGTCGATGAGGAGCGCGACGCCTACCTCGCCTACCTCGACTCCTTCGCCGACGTGGAGGAGCACGCCTGATATGACGAGCACCATGCCTCTGTCGAAGGCGATCACAGCGGGACTGCGCAAGGCGATGGAGGATGACCCCAAGGTCGTGCTCATCGGCGAGGACATCGGGAAGCTCGGCGGCGTGTTCCGCGTGACCGAGGGCCTGCAGAAGGACTTCGGCGAGCAGCGGGTCATCGACGCGCCGCTCGCGGAGTCCGGAATCGTCGGCACGTCCATCGGAATGGCGATCCGCGGCTTCCGTCCCGTGATCGAGATCCAGTTCGACGCCTTCATCTTCCCGGCCTACGACCAGATCGTCACCCAGGTCGCGAAGCTCCACGCCCGCACCGGCGGCAACGAGAAGATCCCCGTGGTCATCCGTGTCCCGTACGGCGGCGGGATCGGTTCCCCCGAACACCACTCCGAGAGCCCGGAAGCGGTCTTCGCGCACCATGCGGGCCTGCGGGTCATCTCCCCGTCGACGGCCCACGACGCGTACTGGATGATCCAGGACGCGATCCGCAGCGACGACCCGGTGATGTTCTTCGAGCCCAAGCGCCGGTACTGGATGAAGGGCGACGTCGACACGGACGAGCGCGGTGCCGCGACGCACTCCGCTCAGGTCGTGCGCGAGGGCACCGACCTCACACTCGTGTCCTACGGACCGCTCGTCCCCACCGCTCTGGATGTCGCGAATGCGAAGGCCGACGAGGGTGCGAACGTCGAGGTCATCGACCTCCGCAGCCTCAGCCCGATCGACTTCGACACCGTCGAGCAGTCGGTGAAGCGCACCGGTCGGCTGGTCGTCGCCCATGAGGCCCCGGTGTTCCTGGGGCTGGGCGCTGAGCTCGCCGCGCGCATCACCGAACGCAGCTTCTACCACCTCGAGGCCCCGGTCCTGCGGGTCGGCGGGTTCCACACTCCCTATCCGCCGTCGAAGCTCGAAGAGCACTACCTGCCCGACCTCGACCGCATCCTCGACGCCGTCGACCGGTCGCTCGCCTACTGAGCCCGGTCGACCGAGTCTCCGAAAGGACACCATGTCTGACGTCTTCCTCCTCCCCGATCCGGGAGAGGGACTCACTGAAGCCGACATCGTCTCGTGGAAGGTCGCCGCAGGCGACGCGGTGACGGTCAACCAGATCCTCGTCGAGATCGAGACTGCGAAGTCACTCGTCGAGCTCCCCAGCCCCCACGCGGGCACGATCGGCGCCCTGCTCGTCGACGAGGGCGAGACGGTCGCGGTGGGTACGCCCATCGTCCGCTTCGGCCCGGTGGGCGGGGAGGACCCTGCCCCGGCCACCACCTCGGGCGCGGAGGCATCCGCCGCCGAGGCCGCTCCCGCCGAGCCGTCCGAGGAATCCTCGGGCGCCACACTCGTGGGCTACGGGGCAGTCGCCTCGTCGTCCCGGCGCCGCCCGCGCAAGGCGGCGGCCGGCGGTGCAGCCGCACCGTCCGCGCCCGCCCCGTCCGGGAGTCCGGCGACCGGTGGCGCGGCCCCTGCCGCGCCCGCGGCCGCCGTCCCGCCGCCCGATGACTTCTCTTCCGCCGCGGGGGGTGCGCCACAGGCCGGGGGCGACAGCCGGCCGATGGCGAAGCCGCCCGTGCGGAAGCTCGCGAAGGAGCACGGCGTCGACCTGGCGGCCGTGACACCCACCGGGGCGCGCGGCGAGGTCACACGGTCCGACCTCCTCGCGCACCTCGAATCCGGCGGTTCCGCAGGCACGTCGACAGCCGGTGGCGCCGCAGTCGGTGCCGCTGCAGTCGGTGCCACCGCCGGCGCAGCGGCGGCCGGAGCCGCAGCGGCGAGCGTCGGGGCGGGTGCCTCGGCGGCGAACGCGTCGCGCGAGGAGCGCGTCCCCGTCAAGGGCGTGAAGAAGGCCATGGCCAACGCGATGGTCACCTCCGCGTTCACCTCACCGCACGTGACGATCGGCGTGGAGGTCGACGTCACCGGCATGATGGATCTGGTGCGCCGGCTCAAGGCCGACCGCGCACTGGGCGATGACGTGCGTGTCTCCCCGCTCCTCATCATCGCGAAGGCGGTGACCCGGGCGGCGATCATGTACCCCTACATGAACGCCCGCATGGACGGTGACGAGGTGACGCTGCGCCACTACGTGAACCTCGGCATCGCCGCGGCCACGGACCGCGGTCTGATCGTGCCGAACATCAAGGATGCGGACGCGATGGGGCTGGCGGATCTGGGCCGCGGCATCGGCGAGCTCGTGGAGGTCGCCCGGTCGGGGAAGACCCCACCGGCAGCGCAGTCCGGCGGGACGATCACCATCACGAACGTGGGTGTGTTCGGCGTGGACTGGGGCACTCCGATCATCAATCCGGGTGAGAGCGCGATCGTCGCCGCGGGACGAGTGCAGAAGAAGCCCTGGGTCGTCGGGGATGCCATCGTGCCGCGCGAGGTCATGACGCTGACGGTCTCCGCGGACCACCGCGTGGTCGACGGCGAGACCATCTCGAAGTTCCTCCGGGACGTCGCCGATGTGCTCGAGGATCCCGTGCGCCTCATCTTCTGACGCGGTGCCCCGTGCGGGGCACCGGCAGGACGCAGATGCGCATCTCTGTGCTGCACAGAGCGCGGGCCGGTGACGCGGGCCGGAAGCGCTGTTATCCTGCCGAGCAGGCGGTTGCGACGGATTCGGGCCGCTCTTCGACGGTTTCGGGCCGTGTGACGAAAGGGTAGGGGTGTCGCCTCATCAGAACGCGCCGATGCGCCGGCGGAGGCGATCCGCTCAGCGTGATTCGCTGGTCGCGATCATGGATCGTGATCGCCGGCTCATCTCTGCGCAGGAGCTGCACACGAATCTTCGCGCCGCAGGCGCAGAGATCTCACTCGCGACCGTCTACCGCCACCTGCTGAGCCTCAGCGAGAAGGGCGAGATCCACACGGTCCACGGTCGCGACGGCGAGGCACTGTACCGACGCTGCGGCGATCGCCTCCACCACCACCTGCGGTGCCACGGCTGCGGGCGGACGGAGGAGATCACGGCGCAGGTGGAGCAGGACGCGATGCTCTCGGCCGCCGCAGACGCGGGCTACGACGACGTGCAGTTCACGATCGAGCTCGCGGGCCGCTGCGCCGTCTGCCGGTCATGCGGCGACCAGGGGCATCGGGACGCCTGACGAGACGACTCAGTCGTTGAGTGCGGTCGTCCCGTCCGGGCCCTCGGACGTCGAGAGCTTCTTCGCGAAGCAGTTGTCGCGGTCCAGGCCCAGGTTCGTGCAGGTCGCGAGTGCCTCGTCGGGACTGTCGTAGGGCTCCGCGAGGACGGTGACCCAGAAGTCCGCGAGCCGGAAGCTGCTCCAGTCGCCGCTCCACAGGAGGATCGCCTCCGGATGCCGCCTCTGGTTCTCCTCGAACTCCTCCAGGATCGCCTGGTCGTCCCACGTGCGTCCGTTGGCCTCGAGCCCCGGCTTCTTGGCGCTCAGCTGCACGACCCACTGATCGGCGAGCTGCTCCTCTGCGACACGGGTCCCGTCGGTCACGTGCGCGCTCAGCTGCTCGTCCGCCGTCGCGGGAGCGCCTCCCGTGTCGTCGGGTGCGGGGCTGTCCGCGGCCGAGGAGGAGCCCGGGGATTCGATGTCGGTCGCCTGGATGCCGCGGTCCGGTCCGAGGAACGCGACTCCCAGCCCGATCCCCAGCGCGAGGACCGCCAGCGTCGCGATCACGCCGATGAGGACGGGGCCGGTGCGTCTCCGGCGGACGCCGTGGTCTCCCGGGGCAGCGGCGGAGGTCCGCCCGGCTGCGGTGCCGCCCGCGGATGCGGAGGCGGCGCCGGGAGCCGCAGGGGCGGGGCCCGCAGTGGGCCGCTTCGTGGGGCGGGGAGGGACGGCGCCGTGGGTGACCGGGGCCTCGGCGGGGGCGCCCTGTGCCCGGGCGGGGTGCGATGGGACGGAGCCCGACCCGGACGGGCCGTGCGGGGGGCCCTGCTGTGCGGGGAGTTCCGCGGAATGGCGCGCGATGTATTCGTAGTAGGTGGACCGGTCGTGCGCTGCGGAACCGCCGGCACCGGGTGCGTCTGCTCCTCCCGTGCGCGGCCCCGAATACTCGTGCTCGAAGCTGTGGGCCTTGCGGATCCGCGGACGGGGCGAAGAGGGTGGCTCCGGGGAGCTCATCGGGCCCCGAGCGTTCGGTGCCCGACCCTCACGGGGTCTGGCAGGAGATGCATGCTGTCACTCTTGCACGCGAGGGCGGGTGCGGCAACACCGACCGCAGGCACGCGAGTACGGGTGGGCGGACGCGACCGGCGGGGAGCGCTCCAGCGCGACTTGCCGCACGAGGGCCCGCTCGCATAGGATTGTGGACTGTTGTGAACGCGGCGCGTCGTCCTGCACGATTCGCCGCACGTGCTCATTGAGCGCTGCACGTATGCTAGGCCCTCTCTCACAGGCTTCGGCTACAGCGCTGGTGAGACATCACGTGCCCCGTCACTCGACGAGGCGCGTACGCACACCCGCACCGGGTGTCTGCATATCACCGCTCGCGGTTCCAGAGGCGTGTGCCCGCACACGCAGGAGCTGCACCCGGTGGAATCTGTGCTGATGTCTGCGAAGGATGCAGGCAGACGATCGGATCAGCGCGTGTCCGCACGTGGGATGCCGGTCGGTGCTTCACCGCCGCCAACTGTGAACTGGAGGAAGTCATGGCAGCAACCTGCCAGGTGACCGGGGCCGTCCCCGGTTTCGGACACAACGTGTCCCACTCGAACCGACGCACCAAGCGTCGCTTCGACCCGAACATTCAGAAGAAGCGCTACTACGTGCCGTCTCTGCGCCGCAACATCACGCTGAACGTGTCCACCAAGGGCATCAAGCTGATCGACGCGCGCGGGATCGACGCTGTCGTGAGCGACCTCATCTCGAAGGGAGTGAAGCTCTGATGGCAAAGGCCCAGGACATTCGCCCCATCATCAAGCTGAAGTCGACTGCCGGCACCGGGTTCACCTACGTGACCCGTAAGAACCGCCGCAACAACCCGGACCGCATCGTGCTCAAGAAGTACGACCCCGTGGTCCGCAAGCACGTCGATTTCCGAGAGGAGCGCTGAGCGCACATGGCTAAGAAGTCCAAGATCGCACGCGAGAAGCAGCGTCAGGTCATCGTGGAGCGCTACGCCGAGCGCCGCGCCACGCTGAAGCGCCAGCTGGTCAGCCCGGACAGCACCGATGATCAGCGCGAAGAGGCCCGTCTGGGCCTGCAGAAGCTGCCCCGCGACGCGTCGCCGGTCCGCCTCCGCAACCGCGACCAGGTCGACGGCCGCCCGCGCGGTCACCTCCGCAAGTTCGGCCTGTCGCGCGTGCGCTTCCGCGACATGGCGCACAAGGGCCAGCTGCCCGGTGTGACGAAGTCCAGCTGGTGATCTCCTGAGGATCCGCGTGCCGGATCCTCTGAACGGGGGTCGACGTCTGGTAGTTTCGGACCAGTCGTAACCCGAACACAGCACTGAAGCAGTACTCCAGTCCTGAAGGAGGACACATCCATGGCTAAGAACCGCAGCGAACTGGTTGCAGAGGTCGCAGAGAAGTCCGGTCTGACCCAGAAGCAGGTCTCCGACGTGCTCGACGGCGTCTTCGAGTCCTTCACTGAGGCTGTCTCCAGCGGCGAGAAGCTCACCATCCCGGGCTGGCTGTCCGTCGAGCGCACCGAGCGTGCAGCTCGCAAGGGCCGCAACCCGCAGACCGGTGCCGAGATCGAGATCCCGGCAGGCTACTCCGTGAAGCTGTCCGCCGGTTCGAAGCTCAAGGCTGCTGCCGGCACCAAGTGACACGAGTGCGCTCACGCGCATGATCGCCGAAGGGCGGTCGGGATCCTCCGGGACCCGGCCGCCCTTCTGCATTCAGCCGGCACTCTGCGACCACCTGCCCGCGTTCGCCCGCGGTCATCCCGCGGCGATACCCTGGGGCCATGCGCATCTCTGGAATCCAGCTGGGTTACGACGACCACGAAACGCTCGCAGACCGCGTCGTGAGGGCCGCGGACCTGGTCCGCACCCAGCATTCGTCCGACCTCATCGTCCTGCCCGAGCTGTGGCCGTCCTCCGGCTTCGGCTACCGCAGCTGGGGCCCCGCCGCCCAGACCCTGGACGGCCCGATCGTCACAGCCATGCGCGCTGCGGCACGGGACACCGGCGCCCACCTCCACATGGGCTCCCTCATCGAGGGGACTCCCGAGGCCCTCGAACGGCTCGCCTCCGTCGACCACGATGTGAAGCGCCTGCCCGAGCTGCCCGACGGCGAGCGCGGCCTGTGGAACACCTCGGTGCTCATCGACCCGGCAGGGGAGATCATCTCCGTCTACCGCAAGATCCACCGGTTCGGCTTCGGCAACGGTGAGCCCAAGCTGCTCGAGGCCGGTGAGGACATCGTCACCGCGCCGATCGAGGTCGACGGGCGGACCGTGACGCTGGGTCTCGCGACGTGCTACGACCTCCGCTTCCCCGAACAGTTCCGCGCGCTCCTCGATGCAGGTGCAGAGGTGTTCGTCGTCCCCGCGGCCTGGCCCGCGCCGCGCGTCGATCACTGGAGCCTCCTCGCCCGTGCGCGCGCCGCAGAGGACTTCTGCGCGATGGTCGCTGTGAACACCGCCGGCTTCCACGCGAAGACCCAGATGGGCGGGCACTCGGTGATCCTCGACGCGTCCGCGAGCGTCCTCGCGGAGGCCGGACCAGACGAATCGATCATCACCGCGGACATCGACATCGAAGCGATCCACTCCCGCCGGACGTCGTTCCCCGCGCTGGGCGACCGACGGCTGTGACGGAGGGTGTGCGGAATGCGGTGAGTGCGTCGGCCAAGGCGACCCCGGCGACCCGCGGCGACGCGACCACGGGGATCGAACCCCAGGTCCGGATCGCCGCGGTCCCGCTGTTCGTCCTGATCGGCGCTCTCGCGGGCTCGATCGGACTCATCGCGACGGGAGCGGCAGCGCCGACGGTGCTCGCGGACTCCGGCCCGCTGGGCCGGTGGGGCCTGCCGATCGCCGAGTTCGTCTTCAACTCCGCGATGGCGCTGACCATCGGCTCCCTCCTGCTGGCCGTCGTCGTGTTCCCACGCACCACCGGACGCAAATCCTCCCGCATCGACCCCGAATGGAATCGTCTGCTGGGCGTCGCCCAGGTGGCCTCGGCGGTCTGGACCCTCTCGTCCGTCGCCGTGCTCGTGCTGACCTATGTCGACACCGCGGGTGCTCAGGCGTTCCAGGGGGAGTTCTCCGGTCAGCTGTGGTCCTTCATCACGGAGATCGACCTGGGCCGCGTCTGGCTGGCGATCGTCGGCCTCATCGCCGTGGGCTCCATGCTGGTGTTCGGCCTGCGCTCGTTCGCCGGAGTGGCAGCGGCTCTCGTCGTGTCCGCGCTGCCGATCCTGCTGCTGTCGATCCTCGGCCACTCCGCAGAGGCCGATGGGCACATCGAGGCGGTCGGCAGCCTCTCGATCCACCTGGTCGGCGTGGTGATCTGGCTGGGCGGCCTCCTGTCGCTCGCGCTCATCGCACCCGGTCTCACGCGTCGTGCGGACCTCGGCTCGATCGTCGCCCGCTACTCGACGATCGCGCTCATCGCCTACGCGCTGGTGATGTACTCGGGACTCACGAACGCGCTGCTGCGCGTGGGCGGGATCGACGACTGGCTGACACCGTACGGGGTGGTGCTCGTCACCAAGCTGGCGCTCACGATCCTGCTCGGCTTCGCCGGATGGTCCCATCGCCGCGCGGTGATCGGGCGACTGCCCGGCGCCGTCCCCGCGCCGACCGCGCCCCGGACCGGGTCCGACGCACCCGCCGCGAACCGCGAGGGAGCAGCGAGCCGTGCGGGAGCAGCGAGCCGTGCGACGGCCTCGGGCGCGGCACTGCTGTTCTGGCGACTGGTGCTGGGAGAGATCGTCCTCTTCGGTGCGGCGACCGCGCTGGGCGTGGTCCTGTCGCGGACCGCGCCGCCCGTCCCGGACGAGCCGCCCGCCGAGCCGACTGCGTTCCAGATCCTGTCCGGCGAGACTCTGCCACCGGAGCCCACGGCCGCCCGGTACTTCACGGAGTGGCTCTTCGACCCGATCTGGGTCGTCATCACGGTGGGCGCGGCGGTGCTCTACCTGCTCGCGGTCAAGCGGCTGCGCGATCGCGGTGACTCCTGGCCGATCCACCGGACGATCTGCTGGCTGCTGGGGCTCGCGGTCCTCTTCTACGTGACCTGCGGCGGCGCGTCGGTCTACGGCCGCGTGCTGTTCTCCGCCCACATGCTCCAGCACATGGCACTGGTCATGATCGCGCCGATCCCCCTGGTGCTCGGGGCGCCGGTCACCCTGCTCATGCGCGGACTCGCGCCTCGTCGGGACGGATCGCGGGGCGTGCGCGAATGGGTGCTCGCGATCGTCCACTCGCGCTATGCGAGGTTCTTCTCGCATCCGATCGTCGCGGCGATCAACTTCGCGGGCTCGCTCATCGTCTTCTACTACTCCGGCATCATGTGGTACGCGCTCGACACCCACATCGGTCACGAGCTCATGATCCTGCACTTCCTGGCGGCGGGGTACTTCTTCGCGCAGTCGATCATCGGCGTCGACCCGGGGGTGAACCGCTATCCGTACCCGGTGCGGCTCCCGATCCTCCTCGTCACGATGGCCTTCCACGCCTTCTTCGGCATCTCGATCATGTCCTCGACGGCACTCATCGCCGGCGACTGGTACGGGAACGTGGGCCACGGATGGGTCAGCGCGATCGAGGATCAGGCGCGCGGCGGAGAGATCGCGTGGGGGATCGGCGAGTTCCCCACACTGGGGCTCGCGATCATCCT
This sequence comes from Brevibacterium sp. Mu109, assembly GCF_900169375.1. Classification (NCBI taxonomy): domain Bacteria; kingdom Bacillati; phylum Actinomycetota; class Actinomycetes; order Micrococcales; family Brevibacteriaceae; genus Brevibacterium; species Brevibacterium sp. Mu109. The sequence continues at coordinate 69,922 of NZ_FXZF01000009.1, read as the reverse complement.
GGCCGTGGAGTGGTTCCAGTCCTCGACACGGGAGGCGAAGCGCAGCGATCGCGCGGAGGACAGGTCCGGCGATGCGGAGCTGGAGGCGTACAACGCCATGCTCGCCGGACTCGCCGCGGCGAACGAGGGGCCCCCGAAGGGGAGTACGGGTGCCCCGGTGGGGAACGGGGAGCGCTCGAAGGAGAACGGGGAGCGCTCGACTGATCGTTCCCGACCGCCACAGGCCGGGAGCCCTCCCGCGGAGGAGTGAGCACCGCTGCTGCGGACGGCCTCTGCAGACGGCATCTGCAGATTCGCAGGGCGCGGGCTGACTCCTCTCTGGGAGTGTCGCCTGAATCCTTGCACTGCGGGCCGCATGCTGGGTGACGTACGGCACACGAGTGGGCGACGCGGCTTCGATGGCTGGAACGGTCGTCGAATGGTGCGAGTTCTTCCTCTATGCGTCCGCCGCGACGCTGGTCTTCAACCACATCCTCTTCCCGCAGTCGGACAACCCGTTCGACGCGGTGCTGCTGGCCTTCGGGTCCTACGCGGTCGGCTTCATCGCACGGCCCGTGGGCGGCATCGTCTTCGGCCACTTCGGTGACAAGTACGGTCGCAAGGCCCTCCTCCAGTTCTCGATCATCCTGGTGGGCGTCTCGACCTTCCTCATGGGCTGCCTGCCCACCTTCGATCAGATCGGCTACGCCGCTCCGGTCATCCTCGTGCTGCTGCGCCTCATCCAGGGATTCGCCGTGGGCGGCGAGTGGGGCGGCGCAGTCCTCCTGGTCGCTGAGCATTCGCCGCCGAAGGACCGCGGGTTCTGGGCCTCCTGGCCGCAGTCCGGCGTGCCCCTGGGCAATCTGCTGGCGACGGGGGTCCTCTTCGTCCTCACCGCGGTCCTGTCCAACGAGGCATTCCTGTCGTGGGGCTGGAGGATCGGCTTCTGGCTGTCCGCCGTCATCGTCATCATCGGCTGGTACATCCGCACCCGCGTGTCCGATGCCCCGATCTTCCAGGAGGCGCACCAGGAGATCCACGAGGAGGATGCGGGCTACGGCGTCGTCGAGGTCTTCAAGCGCTACCCCCGCGGAGTGTTCAGCGCGATGGGCCTGCGCCTGGTGGAGAACATCCACTACTACCTCGTCGTCACGTTCTCCATCACCTACCTGTCGATCCAGGTGGGCATCGACAATGCGGAGATCCTGGGGCTCCTCCTGGGCGCCCACGCGCTCCACGCGATCATGGTGCCGTTCATCGGCAAGCTCACCGACATCGTCGGCCGCAAGCCGCCGTACCTGATCGGCATCCTGCTGACGGCGACCTGGGGATTCTTCGCCTTCCCGCTGTACGACACGGGCGACGCGCTCCTGATCTTCATCGGCATCCTCGCGGGCCTGATCTTCCACGGGTTCATGTATGCGCCGCAGCCGGCGATCATGTCGGAGATGTTCCCCACCCGCATGCGCTACTCCGGTGTGTCGCTGGGCTACCAGGTCACGGCGATCGTGGCCGGTTCGTTCGCCCCGATCATCGCGACCGCTCTGCTCAGCGCAACGGGTTCGTCGATCCCGATCGCCATCTACCTGGCCGTCGCCGCTGCGATCTCGCTGGTCGCGCTGTACTTCACGAAGGAGACCCGCGGCGTCGACCTCATGGACGTCGACCGGGTGGACTCCGAATCCCGTGCCGCCCGTCGTCACGGCAGGCTCGAGGAGCACCCGGGCCGGTGAGGTCCTGACCCTGCCCGCGGTGCGCACTGAGGCGCCGGTCACCCGAGGGGTGGCCGGCGCCTCAGTGCGCGCGGTGTGGGGACTTCGCGGCTTCAGCCCGGCAGTTCACCGCGGAGGTGCCGGTCCAGGTTGGTGAGCGCCTCGTCCCAGCCGTCGTGGACGAAGCCGTCACCGGGGTGCCCCGCGATCCCGCGCAGGTGGAGGACGAGCTCCGTCTGCTCGCCCTGCGGGCTGAAGGTGAGTGTGATGACGGGAGCGCTCTCCACGGGCGTGTCCGGCTCGCCCCACGTGAAGACGAGCCGGTCCTGGGGGAGGACCTCGAGGAACTCGCCGCCGGTCGGGAACTGCTCACCGGTCTCGTCGTTCGTCATCGTGTAGCGATAGCGGCCGCCCGCGCGGACGTCGAACGCCACGGAATCGGTCGTGACCCCGAACGGACCCAGCCACTGGGCGAGTTCGGATTCGTCGGTCCACGCCCTCCAGACGAGGTCTCGTGGTGCGTCGAGGGTGCGGGTGATCGAGAATTCGGGGATCTGATCGGTGCTGTCTGCGGTGGTCATCGTGCTCACTCCTGAACATCGTCGTTCGTTCTCGCTGTCATCGCCTCGAGGTGGTGCTCGAGTGCGTCGAGGCGAAGATTCCAGTCGCGGCGCTGCTCCTCGACCCATGCCGCGGCGTCGCCGAGCGGCTGGGCCTCCAGCGACAGCGTCCGCCACTGGGCCTTCACCGTGCGCGTGACGAGACCCGCGCGCTCGAGCACCTTGAGGTGCTGTGAGATCGCAGGCGCACTCATGTCGAACGGTTCGGCCACCTCGCCCACCGTGGCCGGTCCCTGTGCCAGGCGACTGAGGATCTCCCGGCGGGTGGGATCGGCGAGTGCGGCGAAGATGAGGCTGAGGCGGTCTGTGGCTGCCATTGAAGCAACTCCTTCATGAAGGAATACCTTAACTGTAGACCCGGTCGAGGTCGGGGTCAAGGGGTGATCGTCTGTGGCGGCGGTGGGTGGCGCTAGGTGGCACTGGGCGGCACTCGGCGGCCCTGGGCGGCCCTAGGCGGAGGAGTCGGGGGAGTCGGGGGAGTGCGGCTCTGCCACGACCGTCGCCGTGCCCCGGCCGCTGAGCAGCTTCGAGATGGGGCACCGCGCGTGCGCGGCGGCGGCGAGCCGGTCCGCGGACTCCGGATCGGCGCCGGCGAAGGACACGAAGGCCGTCGGGGTGAAGGCGAACCCGGGTCCGGAGGCATCCTCGTGCAGGGTGACCTCGACCCGGACCGTCACATCGCGACCTGGTGCGACGATGCGGGCGCTCCCGGAGAGGCAGGTCGCCCACGCGAGGGCCAGGAGCTCTTCGGGATTCGAGGGGTGGTCTCCCGGCTCCGGCGATTCCGGCGGCGGGCTGAGGAGGGGCGAGCGCACCGCGACGCGCCACCCGGTGTCCGTCACGCTCTCGCCGTCAGAGCCGGTCCGGTTGACCGCGGTCGCGGTGTACAGCACGGGCTGCGGGTCCTCGGTCATTCGACGTCCTCTCCCCGGCCGCAGCTCTGCGTGTGAGGCGGCAGGTCCGTCCATCGAGGGTGTGCGCAAGCTAATACCCGCACCCCCTCCACGGTGGTCACGACCACCATAGACTGCTGGGGTTGCCATGAAGATCCAAGGGAATTCACACGCGCCCTGAAGCCGGTCTTCCTGCGTGCCGCCCCGTGCGGGCACGCAGCCCCGCGAGCACGCTGGAGAACCCCGCCCCATGTCCGACCGCCCCGCACCGCCCGGCACGAGCTCGGCAGACGAGCGTGCGCCTGCCGCGAGCAGCCCTGCAGTGGACCTGCGCGGTGTCACGAAGCGATTCGGCTCAGTCACCGCACTCGATGACGTGACGCTCGCGATCGAGCGGCAGGAGATCTTCGGAGTGCTGGGTGAGAGCGGGGCGGGGAAGTCCACGCTGCTGGAGCTGCTGGGAGCGCTCGCCCATCCGACGGACGGCACTGTGCTGCTGGACGGGGTGGACCCGTCGACGCTGTCCCCGCGGCAGCTCAACCGGCTGCGGCACGGGATCGGCACCGTCTTCCAAGGCTTCAACCTGCTGGGCAATCGCACGGTCCGACAGAACATGGAGCTGCCGCTCACGATCCAGCGGCGCAGCGATCCGGAGCTGCTCGCCTCACTGCTCGCCTTCGTCGGGCTCGAGCACCGCGGCGACCACTATCCGGCGCAGCTGTCCGGCGGGGAGAAGCAGCGCGTCGCGATCGCCCGTGCACTGGCCACGCGGCCCTCCGTGCTCCTGGCCGACGAACCGACCTCCGCCCTCGACACCTCGACGACGGCGGACATCCTCACGCTCCTGCGCAGCGCGCGCGACGAGTACGGCACCACCATCGTCGTGGTCACCCACGAGCTCGACGTGGCGAAGGCGATCTGCGATCGTGCGGCGGTCTTCGAGCGGGGGAGGCTGCGCGAGACGCTGACGGTGAACAGTCGACGGCGAGACGCGGACGGCAGCTACCTGGAGCACGCGCGGAAGGCGCTCACGGAATGACGGAGGTGCGCGCGTGAACGAGATCCTCGACGTCTTCGCGGAATCCGGCGACAAGATCGTCGAGGCGCTCGTGGAGACGGGGTACATGGTGCTCGCCGCCATCGTCGCGGCGGTGCTGCTGGGCCTGCCGCTGGGCACCCTGATCTTCCTGACGCGGCGGGGCGGCCTCGTCGAGAACCGCGGCGTCTGGATCGTGGCGGAGCTCTATGTCACGATCGTGCGCTCCTTCCCGTTCCTGCTGTTCGTCGTCTTCATGATCCCGGTGACGCGGCTGGTGTTCGGGACGACGTTCGGGACGACCGCGGCGTCCTTCCCCCTGGCCTTCGTCGCGATCGCGATCTACGCGCGCCTGGTCGAGCAGATCCTGCTGGAGCTGCCCAGCGGCATCCTCACCGCGGCCCGATCCATGGGCGCGAACATCTGGCAGACGGTGACGAAGTTCCTCTACGTCGAGGCCCGCTCCGGGCTGGTGTACGCGCTGACATCCGCGACGATCAGCTTCGTGTCCTACTCGACCGTCCTGGGCGTCGTCGGCGGAGGCGGGATCGGCGACTTCGCGCTGCGCTACGGCTACCAGGAGTACCAGTTCACCCTCATGTACACGGCGATCGTCCTCACGATCGCCGCCGTCCTGGTCCTGCAGACGGCAGGCCACCTGATCTCCCGCGCTCTCGACAAGCGATGACCGACCACCGCACTCACGAAGGAAATGACACCATGACCCGTCGCACGCTCCTGCCCGCCGCAGCGCTGACCGCTGCCGCACTCACCCTGTCCGCCTGCGGTGCGGACGGAGGGGGCGGCACGACCACCCTCCAGGTCGCCGCCGCCACCCCGCCGATGACGGATGTCGTCGAGGCGGCCGCCGAGGCGATCGGCGACGGCTACGAGATCGAGATGATCGAGGTCGCTGACTACGTGCAGCCCAACGCGATGCTGGCGGCCGGGGAGATCGACGCGAACTTCGTCCAGCACATCCCGTTCATGGAGGAGTTCAACGAGGGCAACGACGCGTCGCTGGTCGGCGTGCAGCCGGTCTACCTGACGGCCGTCGCGTTCTACTCGCAGGAGCTCGATTCCATCGACGAGCTGCCCGACGGCGGACACGTCACGCTCCCGGCGGACAGCTCGAACCTGGGGCGCGCGCTGCAGATGCTGGCGGAGGAGGAGATCGTCACCCTGGATCCCGCAGCCGAAAGGTTCGAGGCCGGCATGGACGACATCACGGAGAACCCGCGCGATCTGGAGTTCGTCCAGGTCGAGCTGCTCCAGGCGAACGCCGCCTACGAGGAGTCGGACGCGGTGTTCAACCTGCCCGCCTTCGCGAATCAGATCGACCTGAGCCCGTTCGAGGACGGTCTGACCTTCGAGGAGGACCAGCAGTTCGCGGTGACGCTCGTGTCCCGTGAGGACAACCAGGACTCCCCGGAGGTCGCCGCGCTCAAGGAGGCCTTCACGAGCGAGCAGGTGGTGGCGGTCCTCGAGGAGTTCGAGAACACCCCGGCGTTCTGAGCGGCGGGATGCGCGTATCCCACCCTCTGAAGGTGAGCTGAGGGACAGCTGAGGCGGCTCCTGAGGCGCCGCGTGACGGACTGCACCCTGCTGTGTCCGTCAGGCTCCCTAGACTGGGCGGTGTCCGTGCGGCACCAGACGCACCCGCACGGCTCACCACCCGGCCCGGTGGCGAAGTCCATCCGGGACGGTCGACGATGAGGGGGTCCGCACGTGCCGATGACGCAGGCGATGCTGGAGACGGCCGCGCAGCATCCCGACCGGCCGGCGATCGTCGGTGAGGGTGAGAGCCTCACGTACCGCGAACTCATCGCCGACTCCTCTCGCCTCTTCGCCGTCGTCGGCGGCCTCCACCGCGCACAGGCTGATCCGCCGGCACCCGCCGCGGAGACCCGCGGGATCCCGATCGCGGCCATCAGCGCGGAATCGGCGTTCGCGACCGCCCGCTTCGTCGTGGGACTCGCGGGGTTCCGGGCGGTGTCCGCGACGATCGATCCGCGCTGGCCGCTCGAGCACCGCGTCGACGTCGTCCTCACGACGGGGATCGGCCTGGTCGTCACGGACACCGACGATCTGGCCCCCGCGTTGGCGCAGCGCGGGTGGACGGGGACCGTGATCGGCCTCGACGACTTCACCCGCCGCATCGACGGGCTGCGCGGGGCCCCGACCGGCCCGCCCCTGGAGCGGCCTGCGGTCCGCGACGGGGACGAGGCGTTCCTCATGCTCTTCTCCTCCGGCACGACGAGCAACCCGAAGGCGTTCCTCAAGACCCGCGACCAGTACCGGGCGAACGCGGCGGTCTCCACGGCGCACCTCGAGCCGTTCGCAGGCGTCGCGACGCTGGCCCCCGGGCCGGTCTCCTACAGCCTCACCCTCTATGCGGTCGTCGAATGCATGGCCACGGGCGGCAGCGTGCACGTCGCCGACGGGTTCGACGCGCTCGCCCTCGCCCATCGCATCGACGACGAGGCGATCACCCGCGTCGTCGTCGTGCCGGCCGTGGTCCGCGCGCTGACAGACGCAGCCCGCCGCGCTCCCGAACGCTTCGCGCGCCTCGACCTGGTGGTGACCGGCGGGGCGAACCTGCCCGCGTCGATCCGCGCAGGCCTCGCCGACGTGCTGCCCCACGTGAGGCTCATCAGCTACTACGGCGCCGCAGAGATCGGCTTCATCGGCGACAGCCGGGACGGCGACGGGACGCTCATCAGCATCTACGACGGCATCGGCGCACAGATCCGGGAAGAATCCGGGGACCTGGCACCCGACGGGGAGATCGGCACTCTCTGGATCCTCGCGGCGGCATGCTCCGCGGGCTACCTCGCGGGCACGACCGACGAGGTCCTGGTGGGCCCGGACGGCTGGGCGTCCGTCCACGACCAGGGCCGGATCGTCGACGGACGGCTGGAGCTCGTGGGCAGGGCCGGGGACATCGCGATCACCGGCGGGCACAAGGTCGCTCTGCCCGAGGTCGAACGCGCCTTCGACGACCTCGTCGGCCTGAGAGACGTGTGCGCTGTGCCCCTGCCGGATCCCGCGCTGGGCACCGTGGTCGCACTGGTCATCGAGGCCGGGGCTGGTGAGGGGCCGGCGGGCTCTTCGGCGAAAGCTGCTCTGACGAAGGACGTCCTGCGCGAGCACGCCCAGGAGCGGCTCGCGCCCCAGTACGTGCCGCGGCGCTGGTTCCGGGTCGATGCGCTGCCCCGCACCGTGGGCGGCAAGATCCGCAGACCGGCGACGCGAGACCTCGTGCTCGAGGGGAAGGCAGAGCGGCTGTGACGGAGATGCGGCGCGTCGTGGTCACCGGGCTGGGTGCGATCACACCCAGCGGGAACAGCGCAGACGCGCTGTGGGAGGCGGCCCGCGCCGGCCGCAGTGCCATCGGCGTGCTCGAGGGTGAGGAGTTCGCAGATCTGCCGGTGCGGATCGGCGGCCAGGTGCGCGACTTCGACCCCGAGGCGCATCTGCCGCGCGCACTCGCCCGTCGCCTCAGCCCGGTCCAGCAGTGGGCGATCGCCGCAGCGGACCAGGCGGTCGCGCAGGCGACCACGGCCTCGGGAGCGGTGCCGGTTCCAGGGGACCTGCCGTGGGATCCGCAGCGCCTCGTCGTCCTCGCCGCCACCGGATCCGGCCCCGTCGACGCGATGCAGGCCGCGACGCGCGCCTATGACGCGGGCGGGCCCCGGTCGGTGCCGCTGACGCTTGCGATCTACGGTGCGCCCGATGGTGCGGCGGCCCTGTTGAGCCACCGGTACGGCGCGCTCGGCACGTCGCACGGCGTGAGCGCGACGTGCGCGTCCGGCGCGGTCGCGCTGGGGGACGGGCTCCGCCTCATCCGGCACGGGTACGCGGACGCGGTGCTGGTCGTGGGGATGGAGGACTGCCTGGGCCCGGTGAACCTGTCGTCGAACGCGAACCTGCGAGCGCTCGCTGCGGGATGCGAGGACGACCCGGCTTCCGCGAGCCGCCCCTTCGACCGGGACCGGTCCGGTTTCGTCATGTCCCAGGGCGCTGCGGTGATCCTGCTCGAGGCCGAGGACACCGCCCGCGGTCGCAGCGCCGAGGTCCTGGCTGAGCTGGCGGGCTTCGGCGCCTCGAGCGATGCCCACCATCCGACCGCCCCGCACCCTGAGGGCCGCGGTGCGGCGCTGTCGATGCGCGTCTGCCTCGCGGATGCAGGGCTGGGGCCGGAGTCCGTGGACCATGTGAACGCCCACGGCACCGGCACGCCGGCCGGGGACGACGCGGAGGCGACGGCTCTGTCCGACGTGCTGGGGCCTCGGGCGCGGGAGGTTCCGGTCACGGCGACGAAGTCGACGACCGGGCACCTGCTGGGAGCCGCCGGCGTCGTCGAGGGGATCCTCGCGATCCGCACGCTGAGGGACGGACTCATCCCGCCCACCCTCAACCTGGACGATCCGGAGTTCGACCTCGACGTGGTGCGCGGCGAGGCGCGGCGGGTCGACGTGCGCACGGTGCTGTCGACGTCGTTCGGCTTCGGCGGGCACAACGCGGCGGTCCTGTTCACGCATGGAGAGAGACACGAGGAGGAAACACGATGACGGATTCGCATGAGGCACCGGCGGCTGCACGGGAGGCGCGGCACGAGCAGCTCGCGCAGACCTACCTGCCCGATGACCTGCTGGAACGGTTCCGGGGGAGGGCGGCCGACTATGACCGGGAGAACGCCTTCTTCTACGACGACCTCGAAGAGCTGAAGGCGTCCGGGTACCTGCGGCTCTTCGTGCCGGAGTCGATGGGCGGCCCGGGTCTCACGCTGCACGAGGTCACGCGACTGCAGCAGCGGCTGGCGACGGCGGCACCGGGCACCGCGCTGGCGGTCAACATGCACCTCATGTGCACGGGTGTCGTCCACGCGATGGGGGCGCGCGGGGACCACTCGCTGGACTGGGTGCTCGAGGAGGCCCAGGCCGGTGAGGTGTTCGCATTCGGGATCAGCGAACCGGCGAACGACTGGGTGCTGCAGGGGTCGAACACGCAGGCCCTGCCGCAGGACGACGGCGGCTACCTGCTGAGCGGCGTGAAGATCTTCACCTCCCTCACCCCGGTGTGGACGCGGCTGATCGTGCACGGGCTCGACACCTCTGATGCCGCGGAACCGCGGCTGGTCTACGGGTTCCTCGATCGCAGTGCCGACGGGATCAAACCCTCCGATGACTGGGACGTCATGGGGATGCGTCCGTCCCACAGCCGCGCGACGATCCTCGACGACGTGCGGATGGAGCCGGAGCGGGTGGCCAGGCGCATCGAACCGGGTCCCGTGCCGGATCTGCTCACGTTCGCGATCACGAGCAACTTCCAGCTGCTCATCGCATCCGTCTACGCGGGTGTGGCGCAGCGGGCGCTGGAGCTGGGGGCGGAGGCGCTGAAGAAGCGGAAGTCCGCGAAGAGGGGCGTGTCCTACGCCGAGGTGCCGGAGACGCGCGTGCGCCTGGCCGATGCGCACATGGACTACCTGGCGGTGCCCGCGCAGCTGGACTCCTACACGCGGGACTTCGATGAGCTCGCCGACCACGGGGCGGGCTGGCCGCTGCGGCTCGTGAGTGCGCGGATCAACGCGTCGCGCGCGGCGCGGAGGACCGCGGAGGCCGCACTCATGTGCTCCGGTGGAAGCGGATTCGGCAACGGGAACGAGATCAGCCGCGTGTTCCGGGATGCGACTGCCGGGCTCTTCCACCCGCCCAGCGAGGACGCGGCCCGGCCGATGTACGCGGCAGCGCTGCTGGATGAGTGAGGTTGCTGGACAGGTGAGTGGGGGCGTGAGGGCCCGCTCCTGACGTAACGTGGGTCACATGAGTGAACTGCTGACCAACCGCCGCGCCCTCGTCACGGGCGGAGCCTCCGGGATCGGCCGGGCCGTCGCGCTCGCCTTCGCCGCAGAGGGGGCCCACGTCATCCTCGCCGACCGGGACGGGGACGGTGCACGCGCGGTCGCCGACGAGATCGCGGAAGCAGCAGGCGCGAGCCGCGCGGATGCCGGTGAGACGGGTGGCCCCTACCGCGACGCGGCGCCTGCGGCGGCCGGCACGACGGCCACGGCGAGAGTCAGCACCGCGGAGGTGTGGGAGGTGGACCTGGCGGACACCTCGGCGCTGGAGGAGCGGTTCCGCGGCTCACCGCTGGACGTCGACATCCTCGTGAACAATGCAGGCATCCAGCGGATCCATCCGCTGGAGGAGTTCCCGCTGGAGGAGTGGCGGTTCATCCAGACGCTCATGCTCGAATCGCCCTTCGTGCTCACGAAGGCGGCGCTGTCCGCGATGTACGAGCGCGGGTGGGGCCGCATCATCAACCTGTCGTCGGTCCACGGGATCCGCGCGTCCGCGTTCAAGTCCGCGTACGTCGCCGCGAAGCACGGGCTCATGGGGCTCATGAAGACGACCGCACTGGAAGGCGGGCCCAAGGGCGTCACCTGCAATGCGATCAATCCCGGCTACGTCATGACGCCGCTGGTGGAGTCGCAGGTCGCGGACCAGGCGACGACCCGCGGGATCAGCGAGGACGCAGTGCTGGAAGAGGTCTTCCTGGAGCATTCTGCGGTCCCGTCGCTGCCGGGGGCGGAAGACGTCGCCGCGATCGCCGTGCTCATGGCGTCGGAGGCCGGTCGGGCGATCAACGGCTCCGGGTACTCGATCGACGGGGGCTGGTCCGCGGAATGAGTGCGTTGAGTGAGTGGAGAGAGAGTGCGGAGTGAGTGAGGCGCCGCCCGTCGTGCCGAGCGGACATTCCAGCACATTGAGTCGTCACTCCTGCACACGAAACGGGGCTTCTCAGTGCTGAATTGATGACTCAGTACGTGCTGCTGAGGGGAGGCCGTCGCGCAGAGCCAGCAGGACCTGTTCGACGGCGGGACGGCGGAGGACCTCCGGGCGCACCGCCGCCCAGTACTCCATCGGCCGTGAGAAGGCCGGGAGGACGCGCACCAGGGTGGGGTGGGTGGGACCGCCCGGACCATCGTGAGTGCGACCGGCGCGACCGGCGCGATGTTCGCCGCGGTCCGCCGGAGCCTCCTCGACGGCGGTGGTGGGAAGCAGGCCGATCCCGACGCCCAGCTGCGTCGCACGCACGTGCAGATGGACCTCATTGGAGCGGAAATGGCCCGCAGGCTGGGGCAGCCCCTCCGTCGCGTGTGCCAGATCCTCGACGCTCAGCGAGTGCTCCGGATAGTAGATGAGGCGGTGCGCTGACATCTGGGCGAGCGACTCCGGCTCCCCGTTCTCCTCGATGTACTCCTGCGAGGCGAAGAGGCCCAGCGAGTAGTGCCGGAGGAACTGTGCGATGGACTGCGGGGCGTCCGGACGCCCGACCACGACCTCGATGTCCACCCCCGACCGGTAGCGGCGCGCCCGCTGGGTGGCTGTGAGGACCTCCACCTGCAGCCCGGGGTGCACCCGCTGCAGCTGCGCGAGGACCGGCAGCGCGAACCAGTCGGCGTAGCCCGCGGGTGCGGCGAGGCGGACCGTTCCGGTCAGCGCATCAGCCGCTTCGTCCCGACCCGTCGTGGAGGCGGCGGAGGAGAGCGCGGCCTCCACGGCCTCGGCGGCGGGCAGCAGTCGACGACCGCGAGGGGTCAGCTCCCACCCGTCGGGGGAGGCGGCGAGGACGCGCTCGCCCACCGCCTTCTCCAGTGCCGCGATCCGGCGGGACACCGTCGTGTGGTTGACGCCCATGCTGGTCGCGGCGGCCGTGTACTTGCCCAGGCGCGCGACGGCCAGCAGCGCGAGGAGATCATCCGGTGCGATGCGCAGGCTGGGGGAGGGGTGTGCGTGCGGGCTCGTCATGTCCGCATGCTATCTGCACACACGCACACCATCGGTGCGCAACCTGCGAGCGGTCGTGCTCTGCGCCGCTGCTCGGCGGGGAATAGGCTGGTGCCACGCACATCACATCTCGTATGCATCTTGCAAGGAGGCAGCATGGCACACATCGGTTGGATCGGGCTCGGGAATATGGGCCACCCCATGACCAAGAATCTCATCGCCGCGGGGCACACGGTCACCGGCTATGACGTCGTCGAGGCCGCGATCACGGCCGCCGCTGCGGACGGGGTCACCCCCGCAGCATCCATCGCCGAGGCCGTCGTCGGCGCAGACGTCGTCTTCACGATGCTGCCCAAGGGTGAGCACGCCCGCACCGTGTACCTCGACGCGGACGGTGTGCTGGACTCTGCGAAGACGTCGACGCTGCTGGTCGATTCGTCGACGATCGACTTCGACTCCGCACGGACGCTCCACAAGGAGGCCCGCGAGCGGGGCTTCCGCTTCCTCGACGGCCCGGTCTCCGGCGGCATCGGCGGCGCGCAGGCAGGGACGCTCACCTTCATGCTCGGCGGTGACGAGGACGCGGTCGCCGAAGCCAAGCCGATCATCGAGGTCATGGCGGGGAACATCTTCCACGCCGGCGGCGAGGCGGCAGGCCAGGCGGCGAAGATCGCGAACAACATGCAGCTGGCGATCAGCCTGCAGGGCGTCGTCGAGGGCGCAGTCCTCGCGCAGCGCTTCGGCCTGGATCCCAAGGTGTTCTTCGACATCGCATCGGTGTCGTCGGGCGATTCGTGGCCGCTGCGCAACTGGTACCCGGTCCCCGGCGTGGTCGAGACCTCGCCGTCGGAGCGCGAGTTCGCCGCCGGCTTCTCCACGATGCTCATGCACAAGGACCTGGGCCTGGCGCTCGCCGGTGCAGAGTCGCAGGGCGTCGACCTGCCCGCGGCATCGCTCGTCCACGAGAAGCTGCAGCAGCTGATCGATGACGGCTGGGGCAATTACGACACGTCGATCCTCATCCGCAACGTCGACCCTGAGTCGAAGGGCCTCCCGAAGGAGAAGTGACGGGCTGACGAGCCGTTGGGCCGACTGGCGAGACGCGGTCCGGCGGGGGGCCTGTCGTGGCCGGCTTGAAGCCAGCACGCTCGCAGCCTCCACACCCAGAGCCATAGCCACCAACTTTCATCAGACCGCACAGGAAAGAAGTTGTGCGGTCTGATGAAAGTTGGTGGCTTCTGCTGGTTGTGAGGGCGAGAGGCGGTCCGGCGGCAGCTGGAGGTCAGCCCCGCGCACCGAAGATCGTCGAGCCGACGCGGACGATCGTCGCGCCCTCCTCGATCGCCAGGGCGTAGTCCGCGCTCATCCCCATCGAGAGATCCGTCGCACCCTCCGGCAGCACCCCTGTTTCGCGGAGGCGCGCGGACAGCTCCCGGAGCTCCGCGTAGGACGGGCGGATCTCCTCGTCGCTCGTGCCGGGGAAGCCGATCGTCATGAGGCCGCGGATCCGCAGGTGGGGGAGCTCGCGGACCTGCTCCGCGAGTTCCTCCGCTGCATCCGGCGTCACTCCGAACTTCGAGTCCTCCCGTGACGTGTTCACCTGGAGAAGGACGCCGAGCAGGGGTGCGTCTGCGGCGGCGTGCAGCGTCCCCGGGGCCTCGGTGACGAGCGCCTCATGACCCTCCGCTGCGAGAGCGGCGATCCGGTCCGACAGCTTCTGCGCGACCGCGAGGCTGTCGATCGACTGCACGCACACGGCACCCGCTCGCAGGGTGTGGTTCACCTTGTTCCGCTGCAGCGGGCCGATGAGGTGGGGCTCGTGGGGGATGTCCGCGAGCTCGGGGGCCTTCGCCTGCAGCTCCTGCACCCGGTTCTCGCCGATGAGCGTGTGTCCCGCCTGAAGCGCGACGCGGATGCGCGCAGCCGGCTGCGTCTTCGTCGCCAGCATGACCCGGACGGCTTCGGGATCGTCGTGGGCGGACTCCGACGCGGTGCGGACATTTTCCGTCACCTGTGCCAGGCGCTCGCGGATGGTGCGGGCGTCGTCGCGCGCGGCCTCCTGCGGAACGGCGCCCTGTGTGGCGGCGGATGAGGCATCGGGTGCGGTCTGGTCACTCATGCCGTGATTGTCTCAGAGTGCGCGCACGCCCTGTTGAGACCTCCACGTGCAGCGAGTACCGCGGCGCCGCGACTGGCCCCCGGGCGTGTGCCAGCCCCCTCGTACAGTCGCCGGGAACACGGGAGGCGGCGCGCATGTTCCCTCGTGTGACACGCGCGCACCGCGCGGATGCGCGCAGATGGGAGAATCACCGGCATGACCGCTCAGCAGAACACCTCCACACAGGCCGAGGTCCCCGCCGCGGCTGCCGCTCCCGGGACTGCCACCGCGACGGCGCCTCCCGCCCGGAACGGCATCCGCCTGCGCGCCCCGGAGCTCACCGGCCGCCGGTGGATCAACACCGGCGGGGAGGACCTCACACTCCAGGACCTGCGCGGCAAGATCGTGCTCCTGGACTTCTGGACCTTCTGCTGCATCAACTGCCTCCACGTGCTGGACGAGCTGCGTCCGATCGAGGAGAAGTACGGCGACGTGCTCGTGACGATCGGCGTGCACAGCCCCAAGTTCGAGTTCGAGCGGACAGTCGAGGCCGTCGACCAGGCAGTCGAGCGCTACGGCGTCGAGCACATCGTCCTGGACGATCCGGACCTCGTCACCTGGCAGGCCTACACCGCGCGCGCGTGGCCGACGCTCACGCTCATCGACCCGGAGGGCTACATCGTGGCCTCGATGTCCGGCGAGGGCCATTCCGCGGGTCTCGCATCCCTCATCGAGGAACTGGCCGCTGAGCACGAGGCGAAGGGCACGCTCCACCGCGGCGACGGCCCCTACGTGCCGCCGGCACCCGTCGAGCGCGACCTGTCCTACCCCGGCAAGGTCATCCGCCTCGCTGACGTGCCCGGCCACGAGGGGAACCTCCTCGTCGCGGACTCCGGCCACCACTCGCTCGTCGAGTTCGACCCCAACGGCACCCGCATCCTCCAGCGCATCGGCACGGGCGTGCGGGGACGCACCGACGGAGCGGACGACACCGCACAGTTCTCCGAGCCCGGCGGGATCACCGAACTGCCGCGCGATCTCGCCGACGCCGCCGGCTACGACCTCGTCATCGCGGACACCGTCAACCACCTGCTGCGTGGCGTGCGGCTGGGTGCACCCGGCGAAGCGGCCGTCGTCACGACGCTGGCCGGCACCGGCGAGCAGTTCATGGTGGGCGCGCACGACAACGTCACCGACAAGCCCGGAGCGCAGGCGCCGTTCGAGGAGCCCGGCACCGCGATCAAGCTGTCGAGCCCGTGGGACGTCCTCTGGTCCGCGGAGTCGGAGCGCGTCGTCATCGCGATGGCCGGCAACCACACGATCTGGGACTTCGACCCTCGCACCGGCGTCGTCCGCCAGCTGTCGGGCACGATGAACGAGGGGCTGCGCGACTCCGCCTCCTCGGACGAGCCCGCGTGGTACGCGCAGACCTCCGGCCTCGCCCCCGCGGCAGACGGGACGATCTGGATCGCGGACTCGGAGACTTCGGCGCTGCGCCGCCTCGACCCGCGCGACGGCACCGTCACCACACAGGTGGGCGTGGGGCTCTTCGACTTCGGATTCCAGGACGGCCCCGCAGCGGAGGCCCGCCTCCAGCACCCGCTGGGCGTCGCCGAACTGCCCGACGGGTCGGTCGCGATCGCTGACACCTACAACGGCGCGGTCCGCCGCTACGACCCGCTGACGAAGACCGTGAGCACTCTGGCGCGCGGCCTCGCGGAACCGTCCGACATCCTCGTCGTCCTCCCCGAGCACGCGGAGGGTACGGCCGCCGACGCCCGCGAGGCTCACCTGCTCGTCGCCGAATCCGCGGCGCACCAGCTCACCGCCGTGTCGATCCCCGCGGAAGCGCTCGTCGTCGCAGAAGGCGCGCAGCAGACGACGCGGCCCGCGACGACCATCGGCGATGGCGCACTCGAGATCGAGGTCGGCTTCACCGTGCCGACCGGGCAGAAGCTCGACGACCGGTGGGGCGATCCGACGCACCTGCAGGTCTCCTCGACCCCGCCGGAGCTCATCGCCTCCGGCGCCGGCGGCCAGGACGGCATGTCGCGGTCACTGACGCTGAACCCCGAGGTCCGCTCCGGCGTCCTCCACATCACCGCGCGCGCGGCGTCGTGCGATGGTGAGCCCGGCGGTGAGATCCCGCTGCATGCGGCCTGCCACCTCTACCAGCAGGACTGGGGCATCCCCGTCGAGCTGGAGGCCGGGGGAGACGACGTGCTGCGGCTGGACCTCCGCGGCACGAACTGACGAGGCTGCTGGGCTGACGAGGCGGCCGGACCGCCGCCGAGGCCGCCCCACCGCAGGCGCAGCAGTCAGCTGCCGTCCGCGACCGGTGCCTCGTCGGCCGGTCCATCGTCTGGACCGTCGGGTTCGTCCGCATCCTGCTCCGCGTCGGACTCCTCGCCCAGACCGGCCCCGCCGGACAGTCCCGCTTCGAGCGGCTGGATCGCAGGCTTGCCGTCCTCGATCGTGACAGCGGCGCTGAACGTGAACGAGACCGGTTCGTCGAAGTCCGATTCCATCGCCGTGACGATGTCGCGGTAGCGGCCGGACACCTGGGCGACGCCCTCCGCCGGCGCGGTGACCAGGCGACGGCGCTCGGTCGACAGCTGCACGTCCGGGTACTCGACCATCTCCCACGACACGTCGCCGAGCATCGTGTTGACCGTGTCGTGCCCGAAGGTGCATCCGGCCGGCATGAGCGTCGTCGCGGTGACGCATTCGTCCAGGTGCTCGTGCACGAGGCGCTCGACCTCGGCCCGCAGCTCCTCAGTGGGCTCGGCGGCCAACTGGACCTCGACCTCGGGAGCGGATCCGTCGACCACTGCGTTCTGCGCAGTGGAGCGGAAGTAGTCCTCAGCGAAGCCCACGCTGTACTCGACGGGGTAGAGGACGGGCAAGCCGTCGCGGGACGCAGGCACGTCCGCGTTGTTGATGCGGACGGTCGAGGCTCCGTCGACGACCAGGTCGAGCCGCGGCAGCGTTCCCGGATCGATGAGCCAATCGGGGAACATGCCCCACGTGCCGGGAGCCCTGACCAGCGAGAACTCCTGCGTCTGCGTCGTCCCCGCCAGATCGAATTCGGCGGTGACCGCCGCTGTGTCGCCGTCCACCTCGGCGTGCGTGACGGACACGCGGGTCGGGAGTGAGGGGGCGCCTTCCAGCGCGGCGTCGGTGAGCGCCCACCCGTCGGTGATCTCACCGGTGACGAGTCGTCCGAGCGCGGCATCCGCGTCCGCTCGGTCCAGCGCCTCGAAGTAGGCGCTCACGGTGCGCGCGGGACCGTACGCGACCATCCCGAGGACCGGCACGCTGGTGACGGTGAGCACGACGACCAGCAGCCCGGCGATGGCCAGGCTGCGTGCGCGTGCTGCAGAGGTGCGAGTGCGGACACCCGCGGATTCGTCGTGGTCTGTCATTCCTCGACCGACCATACGTGGATCCGCTGCGTGTCCACCTCCGCCCAGAGTCGCGAGCCCATGGTGATCCGCCCGAGCTGGCTCTCCAGATCGGGTCCCAGCCCGGGCTGGAGGAGCGCCCACGTCCCGGGCGCCGGTGCATCCGCCGCTGAGGCCCCGCCGGGCTCCGCGGCGGCCGTGCGGTCGTCGGGAACGCCCTCACCCGGACTGTTCGCGATAGGACCGCCGGGGGTGGCCTCGCCGCCCAGGGCGGGGGTGATCGCACCCCAAGCACGGCGGGAGGAGGCGTCGAGGACGTCGGCGACGAGGGGGAGGCCCGCCTCGTTGTCCGCGGGGGACAGGCGCACCTGCAGGAGGCTGCCCTCGTCGCGGATGCCGATGACGATGACTTCGAACACGGACTCGCCGCGGAATGCGGGGTCGAATTCGTCGACGGACAGCGTGACCGCGTCCGTGGGGATCGCGAGGTACACCTTGCCGTCCAGGTCGGTGCGTCGCCGCACCTGCGAGTGTCCGATGCTCAGCCAGCCGCGGCGGGCGAGGCCCGACATGACGTTCGCGCCGGCCAGCGAGGCGGTGAGGCCGCCGCGCGGGCGGCCCAGGATCGTGGTGGCGTCGCCCTCCTGAGCGACCTGCTCCGCGTCGAGCTCGATGGTCCGGGCGCCCAGGACGAGCGCGTCGACCGGGGAATCCGTCGACAGGACGGCGCCCAGACCGCTCGTGCGCAGCTCACGCACGAGGATCGATCGCAGTCCTGCACGCTGATGCCCGGGGACGTCTGCGAAGGGGGAGTCGAGGACGACGTGCGTCACGTCCGCGGCGGTCTCGCCCACGAGGACGACGGCGGCGAACCGCAGCCGCGCGCGTGAGACGAGTGAGAGGTCCTCGATCCGCGTCCGCGGACCCACATCGGATGCGAGCCCGACGCGGGTGAGGACCTCCTGCTGACGAGTCGTGTCCGTGACACCGGTGTGCGTCTGCAGCCAGCGGCCCAGCCGCTCCCGGGCCTCGCGGCCCTCGCCCGCAGGGGCGGGGAGGGCGCGCGTGCCGGGCTGGTCCGCGACAGCACGCAGAACGGCGCTGACGTCCTCGGCCCGCCCCATGAGCACGAGGTCGTCACCGCCGTTCAGCGGCGTGCTGGTCAGCGGGTCACCGGAGAGCCGCACGGCGCTCAGATCCAGAGCGGATCCTGCGCGCTGCGCCGGCTCCCCGATGCCTGCCATGGAGTCAGAACTCCGAGGGGTCGGCCTGCGCGGAACGACGGCGCGTCACGACGACTGCCGCGGCACCCACGACCAGCAGGCCTGCGCCCAGCGCCAGTCCTGTGAGCTCGGTGCCCGTGCGCGGCAGATCCGCGGCGCTGCCCGAGCGCGATCCGTCGCCGGATCCGCCCTGGTCGCCCGAACCGCCGCCCTCGGAACCGTTGTCGTCGGACCCGTTGTCGTCCGAGTCGTCGGCTCCACCCTGCGAGTCGTCCTCGTCGTCTCGTTCGACCTCGGTCCCGTTCGTCACGACGGTGAACTCACCGGTGAGGTCGTCGAAGCCCTCACCCGAGGCGACCACTGAGTAGGCGCCCAGCACGGCCTTGCCGTCCGGGTGCAGCTGGAACACGGCGGTGCCGTCGTCGTTCACGGTCTTCGAGGTCTCGAACGTGGAAACCTGTCCCTGCTCGTGAGCCACGCTCAGCGACACCTCGGAACCGGCAGCGGCATCCGTGACGGTGATCGTCACGCCGCCGTCGGAGGACGAGAACGCCTCCGAGGTGATCTCGGTCGGGTCGATCGCGAGCTCCGGATCGACGTCCTCCTCGGGATCGTCCGTGGTGGTCTTGGTCGGTGTGGGTTCCGCGGTCTCAGTGGGCTCCGCAGTCTCTGTCGGTTCAGCGGTCTCGGTGGGCTCCGCCGTCTCCGTCGCCTCGGGGGACTCCGGGGGCGGCGGCGGTGCGGGCATCCTCGGCTGCCGGGTCTGCGTCGGTGTCGGCGACGGCTCAGCAGTCTCCGTGGGCTCCGCCGTCTCTGTGGGCGTGGGCTCCGCCGTCTCAGTCGGCTCTGCCGTCTGCGTGGGCTCTGCCGTCTCTGTGGGCGTTGGCTCCGCCGTCTCAGCCGGTTCCGCAGTCTGGGTCGGCTCTGCCGTCTGCGTGGGCTCTGCGGTCCTGGTCGGAGTCGGCTGAGCCGTCTTCGTCGGCGTCGGGGTCGGCTCCGCGGTCTCCTCGACCTCGTCGACGACCTCGAAGGAGACGGGCTCCGTCTTCTCCTCGGTCTTGAGGTCTGTGAGGTAGAGCTTGTAGGAGCCCTGCGGCACCTTCGCGTCGCCAGTGATCGTGAAGAAGTAGCGCCCGTTGACCTCGCCGTCCTCCGTGACGGTGAGCTCGGATTCGGGCGAGTACTCGGTGCCCTCTGTCCCGACGACCGTGACGGTCGCCTTCTGCTCAGGCGTGAATCCGGTTCCGGAGAAGCGGATGCCCTTCTGCTCGTCCGCGATGTCCTCCTGGGACACCTCGGCGACTTCGACGATCGCCTGCGGATCCGCGTCGTCGGAAGCGTCGTCCGTGGACTGGCTCTCCGGCGCTGCGGAGTCAGGTGGGCTCACCGTGGCAGGACCACCGGTGGGGATGTTGTCCGGAAGCTCGACGGAGTCGGAGCTGTCCGTGGTCGGGGAAGCAGTTGAAGCGAAAGCGGGAACGGCGATGAGGCCGGAAACCGCGGCGGCTACTGCGGGGGCAAGAACAAGAATTTTCGAAGTCTTCACAGTGTTGCCTTTCGGTCGTTGTTGCACACGACCGCGCAGTCGGCAAAATCCTCCCGGCACCCTCTGGCTGAAAGGGGAAGGCACCAACGTGCGCGGGCGTAGTCAAAGGCCACTGTAGAGCATGAACGTGACGAATTCGAGATTCTCGGAGGAAACGAGGTGCATGGACTGCATTCCGTGCTGTATGGGCGTCCTCGCGCAGGGCGCGGTACATTGGCCGGGTGAGCCTCCTTTCCGACCGTGACATCAGCGCTGAGATCTCCGCCGGCCGGGTGAGCCTGGACCCGTACGACCCGGCCCTCATCCAGCCCGCGAGCATCGACGTGTGCCTGGACCGGTACTTCCGCCTCTTCGACAACCACAAGTACTCCGTCATCGATCCGGCTGCGCACCAGCCGGAGCTCACCCGGCTCGTCGAGGTCGATCCGACGGAGCCGTTCGTGCTCCATCCCGGCGAGTTCGTGTTGGCGTCGACGCTCGAGCTGATCACGCTCCCGAACGACGTCTCGGCCAGGCTCGAGGGGAAGTCATCGCTCGGCCGACTGGGACTCCTCACCCACTCGACCGCAGGTTTCATCGATCCGGGCTTCTCCGGCCACGTCACCCTCGAGCTGTCGAACGTCGCGACTCTGCCCATCACGCTGTGGCCGGGCATGAAGATCGGTCAGCTGTGCTTCTTCCGCATGTCGTCGGCCTCCCAGTCGCCCTACGGATCGGTCGGCAACCTGAACAGGTACCAGGGGCAGCGAGGCCCCACGGCCTCCCGCGCGCATCGTGACTTCTACGTGTCGCCCGCCTGCGGCGACGGCGCCGCGACTGCACCGTCCGGCTCCGCGGAGGCCGCTTCGGGGCCTCAGTCGTCGGAGGGGTGACGCGGCATGAGCATCGACCCCCGCGTCGCCGCATTCGCGGAATCGCACCTGCTGCTGCTCGACCCGGAGCTGGAGCCGTTCGACGTTGTGAGCCTGCTGCGGAACATCCGGCCGACGCTTCCCACGGGTGACCCCGTGCAGGGTGAGAACGGCGCCAGGTCATACCGGATGTCCCGGTACTCGCAGCTGGTCGGGCCGTTCTCAGTCGATCAGCGGATGGCGGACGCTCTGAGCCTGCCGCGGGACGTCTCTGCACTCTTCGCGCTCGAATGCCCCCGCGACCGGGAGCCGGTCCCTCCGCCGTCCTGGATGCCCGACATCGACGGGTTCGTGTCCGCATTCCCCTCCGGGCTCCCGTGCAAGGAGGAGGGGCGCGTGCTCGACGAGGTCCTCGCGGTCGCCCGCCGGCTGCGGCTCGCCGTCCGCCTGGCCGACGAGCCGGACCTGGGCCTCCGCATCCTCCGCCCCGACACGGAGACGAACCCGAACATCTTCGTCTACTCCGAGAACTGGCTGAAGCCCCAGGTGCTGCTGACGCAGGTCGCGAGCGTGGCGCCGCAGGTGCGGTGGCCGCGGCCGCCCAGCCCCCTGGAGGCGGCCCGTGCGCGGGAGCTGGGTGGGGGTGACGGCCCCGTCGAGCTGGACGGGTATGCAGTCGAAGTCCCCCTCACCGAACAGCTGGGCCCGCGTGCCGGGTTCATCGAGATCCAGGTCGCGCTCGACGAGTACACCCCGACGGCCCTGCGCGATCATGTGTCGGGGCCGCAGATCGCCTACACGCTGCGATGGGTCGACACGGACAACCGCGGCCGGTTCGCCGACATCGACGACGAGCTGCGGGCGATCCGCACGGAGGCGATCGGCGTCCTCGAGCGATGCGCCGCGGTGATCATGACCGCCGTCGGCGGAGCGGGTGTCGATGAGAGCGGCTTCCTGGTGTCCGCACAGCAGCTGCAGGGCTGATCCGAGGAGGCGGGTCATATTCCTCCTCATTGACCTCGCGCGCAAGCAGGCTTCCGGAATGTGAGATATCGATTCGTTCGGCCCAGGTGCCCTGTGGAAGAATCGGTAACCGCGACCGGAGACTGAAGGGCTGGGGTGTGAGCCGATGGGTGTGCTGCTGGGATCCCTGTTCCTCGCAGCGCTCGCCGCCCCCCTGATCTTCCGTGCGCTCGGCCGCACCGGATTCGTCGCACTGTCGCTCGTGCCCTTCGCCGGCCTCGTGTACTCGCTCACCCTCATCCCCACGGTCTTCTCCGACTCGCCGGAGCCCGTGGTCGAAGTGCTCGGGTGGATGCCGCAGCTGTCGATGTCGATCGTGCTGCGCATGGACGCGCTGTCCTGGATCTTCTCGCTGCTGGTCACCGGAGTCGGCGGCCTGGTCTTCATCTACTGCAGTCGCTACTTCGACGCCGACGAAGTGCGCCTCGCCCGGTTCGCGGGCGTCCTCATGGCATTCGTCGGGATGATGTACGGCCTCATCGTGGCAGACGAGCTGCTCACGCTCTTCATCTTCTGGGAGGGCACGACGGTGTTCTCCTACTTCCTCATCGGTCAGTACGCGGGCAGGCAGCAGTCGCGCCGCGCCGCGCTGCAGGCGCTCATCGTCACGACGTTCGGCGGGCTGGCGATGTTCGTCGGGATGATCCTGCTGGGGGTCCAGTACGGGACCGGACGGATCACGGAGATCGTCGCGATCGGGTACGACGGGCACGGGCTCACCGCGCTCGCGATCGTCCTCATCCTCATCGGCGCCCTCTCGAAGTCCGCGCTCATCCCCTTCCACTTCTGGCTGCCGGGCGCGATGGCGGCCCCCACGCCGGTAAGCGCGTACCTGCACGCGGCCGCCATGGTGAAGGCCGGCATCTATCTGATCCTCCGCCTCGCCCCCGGATTCGCGGACATGCCCTACTGGCGCGAGGGCCTCATCGCCGTCGGACTCCTCACGATGCTCCTGGGCGGCTGGCAGGCGCTGAAGGAGACGGACCTCAAGCTCATCCTCGCCTACGGCACGGTGTCGCAGCTGGGCTTCATGACGATGATGGCGTCGTTCGGGGACCGGGACGTCACCACCGCCGCTGTGGCGCTGCTGCTGGGCCACTCGATGTTCAAGGGGACCCTGTTCCTCACGGTGGGCATCATCGACCACCGCGTCGGCACCCGTGATCTCCGCAAGCTGTCCGGCTACGGGCGCTCCTACCCCCTCATCGCCGTGTTCGGCACGGTGTCCGCCGCATCGATGGCGGGTCTGCCTCCCACGATGGGCTACCTGGCGAAGGAAGCCGTCTACGGCACGCTCCTGGACCACGGGACGAAGCTCGCGATCGTCGCCCTCATCGGCGTGTTCCTGGGCTCCGTCCTCACCGTCGCCTACTCCGCGCGCTTCGTCTGGGGGGCGTTCGCCTCGAAGCCGGGAGTCGAGGCGACCGTCCGCACAGAGCGCGACGGGCCGCTGTTCACCGCTGCGCCGGCAGCCCTCACGCTCATGACGATCGGCGGTGCGTTCGCAGCCGGGGCCATCGACCGGATCGCGACCAGCTGGTCCTCCCAGCTCCCCGTGGATCCCGCCGCGGACCCCGCGGAGCCCTACCACATCGCGCTCTGGCACGGTTTCGAGCCGGCGCTCCTGCTCTCCGCCCTCACGATCGCCGCGGGCCTCACGATGTTCGTGTTCCGGCGGCAGGTGAGCCTCTTCCAGGCAGCTCTGCCGGATGGGATCGACTTCCACCGCAGCTACCGCAGGATCATCGGCGGACTGGAGAAGACCGCTGCGTTCGTGACCGCACGCACCCAGCGCGGGTCGATGCCGTTCTACCAGGGCGTCATCTACGTGTTCGCGATCGGCGCGCTCGGCATCACGCTGCTGAACAACGACGTCTGGCCGGAAGAGGTCGTGTGGGTCGACAGCGCGGTGCAGGTGCTGCCGGCCGCCATCATGGTGATGGCGGCCGTCATGGTGACGCGCATGACCAAGCGGTTCGCCGCGGTCGTCGTGTGCGGACTGACCGGCTACGCGATGGTCGTCTTCTTCGCGCTCCAGGGAGCCCCGGACCTCGCACTCACCCAGATCCTGGTGGAGACCATCACGATCGTGGTCTTCGTGTTCGTGCTCCGGCGCCTCCCCGCTCGGATCGGCAAGGGCGACAGCAAGGTGACCCCGGCCCTGCGCACCGTCATCGCGGTGTCGTTCGCGGTCGTCATGATGGTCCTGGCGGTCGTCGCCCTCGGAGCCCGCCAGCACCTGCCGATCTCCGATGCGTTCCCCCGCCTCGCCTTCGACGGCGGCCACGGTCAGAACATCGTCAACGTGACCCTCGTCGACATCCGTGCGTGGGACACCATGGGCGAGCTCGCCGTGGTCATCGCGTGTGCGATCGGCGTCGCCAGCCTCGTCTTCGTCACGGGACAGGGCGACAGCATCTCGCCGCTCGGCGCCCCCCGGCGCGGTCGTTCGCGATTCGTGCCCGTCACAGAGCCCGTCCGCCCCCGTCCGCTCGACCTCAGCGCCACGCCGGAGTCGCGGATCCACACGGATCCGGCCTGGGAGGCGCCGTCTGCGCAGGAGAAGCGCAATGCGTGGCTGCTGGCCGGACGCACGCTCGCGCCCGGCAACCGCTCGATCGTCCTCGAAGTCGCCGTCCGACTGCTGTTCCACGCCTTCCTCGTCTTCTCCGTCTACCTGCTCTTCGCGGGTCACAACAACCCCGGCGGTGGCTTCGCCGCCGGACTCGTCGCCGGACTCGCCTTCATCACCCGCTACCTCGCCGGAGGCCGCTACGAGTTCGCCGAGGCCGTTCGGCTGCCCTCCGGTCTGCTCATGGGCGTCGGCATGCTGCTGGCTGCGGGCACTGCGGCGGGGGGCTTCCTCTGGGGCGATTCGGCGCTGCAGTCGTTCTACGTGTCCACCGACCTGCCGATCCTGGGATACGTCAGCTTCGGCTCCTCGGTCATCTTCGACATCGGCGTGTACTTCATCGTCGTGGGGCTGGTCGTGGGCATCATCCGCAGCCTCGCGGTCGAGGTGGACATCCAGCTGGTCGAGGACGAGGACCGCATCGCGGACGAGCTGCCCAACGACGTGGACACCGCGGAGTACGAGCGGATCCGTGAGCTGCTGGGCCGCACGGACCGGCTCGACGTCGACGGAACGAGTGCAGGGGGCCGACTGTGACCCCGCCACTCGTCATGGTCATCGCGATGGGAGCGATGTACGCCGCAGGCATCTACCTCATGCTCGACCGTTCGCTGACCCGCGTGCTCCTGGGGTTCCTGCTCATGGGCAACGCGACGAACCTGCTCCTCCTGCTCACCGGCGGGCTGCCCGGGCGTCCCCCGCTCACGGACGGGGAGAACTTCTCGACCGACGGGATGCTCGACCCGCTCCCGCAGGCGCTCATCCTCACGGCGATCGTCATCTCCTTCAGTCTGACGGCCTTCCTCCTCGCGATGGTCTACCGCTCCTGGCGGTTCGTGCGCGACGAGTCCCTCCAGGACGACCTCGAGGACATGCGCGTCGCACTCGAGGCGACCGGCGGATCCGGGGAGGAGGCCGGGACGAGCGGCGAGTACGAGGACACCGAGTTCGGCGATGAGGCGCTCACGCCCCTGGACGACGATGCACCGGACCTCGACGAGGACGGCACGCCGGAGGAGCGGGCCGAGCTGCGAGAGGCGCACGAGGCGGCGTCGGATCACGACACGGAGGAGGAGACGCGATGAACGACCTCCCCGGCCTCATGCTCGCCCTGCCGATCATCCTGCCGCTGCTGGCTGCGGGCGCGACGCTGATCACCCTGCGCAGCTCACGTGCGCAGAGCATCATCACGATGGTCACGCTGGCCGCGACGACGACACTGTCGCTCCTCCTCCTGGTGCACGTGGACCAGAACGGACCCGTCGTCCTCGCGGTGGGCGGCTGGGCACTGCCGTTCGGCATCGCCCTCGTGGCGGATCGACTGGCGGCGCTCATGCTCGTCGTGTCGAGCATCGTGACGCTCGGGGTCTACATCTACGCGACGGGTCAGGACACATCGCGGACGGAGAAGAGCGACGACACGCCCGTGTCGATCTTCAACCCCGCCTACCTGATCCTCTGCGCAGGGGTCTCGAACGCGTTCCTCGCGGGTGACCTCTTCAACCTGTACGTCGGCTTCGAGATGCTGCTGGCGGCGTCCTACGTGCTGCTCACCCTCGGTGCCACGACCCAGCGGATCCGCGCGGGCGTCACGTACATCGTCATCTCGCTCGTCTCCTCGCTGATCTTCCTCGCGGCGATCGCGCTCATCTACGGTGCGACCGGCACGGTGAACATGGCGCACCTGTCCGACCGCCTGTCCGAGCTCCCGGTCGACATCCAGCTGATCCTCCACGTCGCCCTGCTGATCGGCTTCGGCATCAAGGCGGCGGTCTTCCCGCTCTCCTTCTGGCTGCCGGACTCCTACCCGACCGCACCGGCGCCCGTCACCGCCGTCTTCGCGGGCCTGCTCACGAAGGTCGGCATCTACGCGATCATCCGCACGGAGACGGTCCTCTTCGCCACGTCGGATCTGCGGGCACCGCTGCTGGTCGTCGCAGGTCTCACGCTGCTCGTCGGGATCCTCGGTGCGATCGCGCAGTCGGACATCAAGCGGATCCTGTCCTTCACCCTGGTGTCCCACATCGGGTACATGCTGTTCGGGGTTGCGATGGGCACCCACCTGGGCCTGACGGCCGCGATCTACTACACGCTGCACCACATCGTCGCGCAGACGGCCATGTTCCTCGCGATCGGACTCCTCGAGCTGCGCGCGGGATCGACCTCGCTCCGCAAGCTCGGCGGTCTGTCGACGCTCGCGCCGTTCATCAGCGTCCTCTACCTCATACCCGCGCTCAACCTGGCGGGCATCCCGCCCTTCTCCGGCTTCATCGGCAAGGTGGCGCTCTTCGACGCGGGCTTCCACTCGTCGGACTGGCTCGTGGGAATACTCGTGGGCGTCGGCACCCTCACCTCGCTCCTGACGCTCTACGTCATCGGGAAGTCGTGGAACCTGGGGTTCTGGCGGGAGCCCGCGGACGCGGACGAGCCCACGCCGGCACTCGTGGCCGAGGCGAAGGAGCGGCGCGACTCGCTCGCCCGGACCGGGACCTGGAAGAGCACGGTCCGACTCCCCTCGCTCATGACCGGGGCCACGGCTGCCATGGTGATCGTGTCCTGCCTGCTCACGGTGCTGGCACAGCCGCTGTGGCAGGTGTCGTCCCGCGCCTCACAGGGACTCATGGGCCCGGAGACCTACACTTCGATCGTCCTGGACGACGACGAAGCGGACGGTGTGGGCGACGGCCGCCACGCGCCCGTGCCGGAGAATGGCCAGGGGGGTGAGCGGTGATGGTGGCACGCAGGCGTCGCCAGGGCTTCGTCGAGCAGCTGCTCTACGTGCTCGTGCTCATCGTCGTCTGGGTATTCCTGTGGGACGAGGTCAGTGGGATGGTGGTCATCAGCGGCGCGCTGCTGGCGTTCGCCCTGATGCGAGCCTTCTACCTGCCGCCCATCCAGCTGTCGGGCCGGCTGAACTTCTACTACGGGGCCTATTTCCTCCTGTGGTTCATGCTCAACGTCCTCATCGCGTCCTTCCAGGTCGCATGGCTCACCGTGCGTCCCCGACCGGTGGACGCGGGGTCGGTCATCGCTGTCGACCTAGCGACCCGCTCAGACCTGCTCATCACCCTGGTCACCATGGTGAACGGGCTCATCCCCGGATCCCTCGTCATCGAGATCGATCGTGCCCGCGCCGTGGTGTTCGTCCACGGACTCAACTGCGCGGACGAGGAGGAGCTGGAGCGCGTGCGGGAGAAGACCCACCAGATCGAGACCCTGCTCATCTGCGCGATCGGCTCGCCCCACGACATCGAGGCGCTCAACGACGCACGGGCGGAGCGCGGTCTGAAGCCCGTGCTCGAGAAGCGCGCGATCCGCGAGCGCGCTCGGCGTGCACGAGCGGCGAAGGAAGCGAGGGCACGAGGATGAACGGTCAGCAGGGCATTCCGCTCGTGTCCGTCGATGACGGCATGGGGCTGACGATCGCGCTCGCGATCGGTGCGGTCTTCCTCGCGGCTGTGGTCATCGCGATCGTCCGCATCGTCCGGGGGCCGTCGATCCTGGACCGCATGATCGCGACGGACGCATTCCTCGCGACGATCATGTGCGGTCTGGGCGGGGTGGCGGCCTTCAGCGCGAGGACGGACCTCTTCCCCGTCATGCTCATCATCGCGATGTTCGGCTTCGTCGGTGCGGTGGGGGTTTCGCGCTACGTCTCCCGCGCTGACCTGCGGACCACGTCGCGATTCCGCAGGATGGGGCGCGGGCAGGGGTCCGGCACCATCGGAACGGCCGACGGGTACGAGCCGTCGGTCCCCGAACTCGCGATCGAGCTCGTGGAGGCCCGGCGGATGGATCCGGAGCGAGCCGCCCGGATGGAGACAGCCGGAACGGACCTGCACACGTCATCGATGCGAGTGAACGCCGATCCCGACGATGTGTCGCAGGGACACGCGACACCGTCCGAGGGGAACCTCGACGCGGACCCGGCGGCGGAAGCCATCGCGGATTCGGACACGCAGTCGTCCGATGCGGAGCACCGTGACGACGAGACGCGCGGAGGTCAGTCATGACCCTCGACATCGTGTCCACGATCTTCATCGCAGGTGCGGCACTCCTCTCCCTCGCCGCGGCGATCGGTTCAGTGCGCTTCCCCGACCTCCTGTCGCGCATGCACGCATCGTCGAAGCCGCAGCTGTTCGGCCTCGTCATGGTGATGTTCGCGGTGGCTCTGCAGATCCAGCAGTGGGGTCCGGTGACGACGATGCTCGTCATCGTCCTGTTCCAGCTCTTCACGGTCCCCGTCGCCGCGCACATGATCGGCAGAGCCGGTTACCGGACGAAGCACCTGCGCCGTTCGATGCTGTACCGTGACGAATTGGACGACGCCGTCGCCCGCGCGCAGGCCCGTGACGTCCACGCGCGCGAGGCTGCGGAGCGTGAGCAGGCGGCGCAGGCCGCACGCGACAAGGACCAGGAGACCGCCGACCAGTCCGGCGGGTCCGCGAGTGGAGAAGACAGGACCCCCAACGATCATGACGAGCCAGACACCGGACGCTGAGCCCGACGCCCCACTCGTCCTCGTCGCGGACGATGAGCCGGATGTCCTCGGCGCAGTGGTCCCCTTCATGCAGAGGTCCGGGTTCCGCGTCATCTCCGCTGACGACGGCAAGCTCGCACTGGACGAGATCCGCCGGCACCGTCCGGACGCATGCGTCCTGGACGTCCTCATGCCCGGTGCGGACGGCCGTGAAGTGCTCCGCACCCTGCGCCGCGAGGAGAACTGGGTCCCCGTCGTGCTGCTCACCCAGGTGGGCGAGGCCGTGGAGCGGGCCATGGCGCTGGAAGAGGGCGCCGACGACTACCTCAACAAGCCGTTCGACCCGCACGAGCTCGTGGCCCGCGTCCGGGCCGTGCTGCGCCGCACGAAGAACGACGGTCCTCCGCTCGCGACCGCAGCAGTGCTCCGCTCGACGTTCGGCCTGGCCCTGGATCGCGTGGGACGCCGCGCCTGGCTGGGTGACCGTGAGCTCGTCGTCACGCCCAAGGGCTTCACGCTGCTGGAGTACCTCATGGTCCACGCCGATGAACTGGTCGAGCGCTCGCGCCTCCTCGAGGTCCTGTGGGGGTTCGACGATGCGGTGGGGACGCGCGCGGTCGACTCACGCGTCGCGGAGCTGCGGCGCGTGCTCGGTGAGGACGCGGCAGACCCCCGGTGGATCGCGACGGTGCAGGGTCGGGGCTACCGCTTCGTCTCCTCCGTCACCGGTGCCGATTCCCTGAGGTGAGCAGATGAACTCGTACCTCGTCTTCGAGATCCGCATCTGGCTGGTGCTCGTCCTCGTCCTGCTCGTGCTGGCCGCCGCAGCGGTGGGGGTGTGGTTCCTGCTCCGATGGATCCGCCGCTCCCGCGATGCCGCGGTCCAGGAGACGCGGGCGGCTGCGGAGGCGGACGCGCTGCAGCGACGCAATCGCATGCTCATCCGCCTCGATCACGAACTGAAGAATCCGCTCACGGCACTGCGGACGTCCGTGGCCACCGTGAGATCGGCGGCGGAGGAGGACGCTCCGGACGGGAAGATCATCTCCCAGTCCGCGCGGCAGATCGACACGTCGGCCAGGCGCGTCGCCCGCCTGCTGGCGGACCTGCGCAAGCTCGCAGACGTCGAATCGCGTTCGATCGACTATCGCCGCGTCGACATGGACGCTCTCATCCAGCAGGCGGTCGAGGACGCCCGCACCGCTCCCGGAGCGGAGGACCGGATGATCGTCGCGACTGTCGCGCGCGCCCCGTGGAAGCTCCCCGATGTGCTGGGAGAGGAGGACCTCCTCCTCTCCGCCATCCTCAACCTGCTCGGCAATGCGATCAAGTACTCGTCCGATACGGACACGGTGGAGCTGCGGGCCAACGAGCAGATCATCGACAAGCACCGCTGGGTCGTCGTCGAGGTCGCGGACACGGGGTCGGGGATCCCCGTCGAAGAGCAGCAGTCCGTCTGGGACGAGCTGCATCGCGGTTCGCGGGTGCGCTCTGTCGCGGGCTCCGGCATGGGGCTCTCCCTTGTCCGTGCGATCGTGACGCGGCACGGGGGGTCGGTCGAGCTGTTCAGCCAGGAGGGGATCGGCACGTCCGTGCGCCTCGTCATCCCCGTGCTGGGAGACGCCCCGCCGCCCGGAGAGCTGGAGGGCTACGGCGCACGGGCTGCGGCCGGATCGCGTCCCGTGCAGCCGTTCCAGGATCAGAAGGCCCACACCGGTCCGGGTGCGGGGCAGATCCTGCCGCCTCGCGAGCCGAACTCCGAGGAGCGGCGGATCATGGGAACGCCGCGCCGCACGTCGAAGCGCAGGATCCAATCCGTCAACGGTGAGCTCGTCGATACGAGCACGGGGGAGAACTTCGGCCCGACCGGCGGCCAGCAGGTACAGAGCGGACCCGGGTTCGATTCCGGACCGTACCGTCGCTTCAAGCCCCCGCACCCCTCTGGCGGAGCACCCAGCGGCCCGCAGCCGCAGGGCACGCCCCCTCCAGGAGGGCAGGCCTCGGGCGTCCCCGGACCGGTCGGGGCGGCGGGCGCGCAGACGCCGTACGGATCCGCGCCCGGAGCACCCGCGCAGTATGGTTCCGGTCCCGCTCCGCAGGCTCCCCACGGATCCGGTCCGGCACCGCAGCCTCCGTACGGATCAGGTCCGGGTCCGCACCCGCCCACCGGATCAGGACCTCCGCCCTCGCGGGGGCCCGGTGGTCCTGCGCCGCAGAACGGTCCCGGCACCGGAGACCCAGGTGACGGAGAGCGCACGCCGTGACCAGGCGCCTGTCCCCGCAGCAGCGGCGCTGGACCGTCGCCGCGGCCAGTGCCGCTGTCATGCTCATCGTCAGCGGCTGCGGCCTCGTCGGCGTGCGCGTCTCGGATGAAGCCGGCGGTCCGCTGCGCATCGGTGCGCAGCCCACGATGGGTCCTGAGCCGGACCCCACGGAGACCCTCGACCCGGCGCTCGCGGACCACACGCTGCAGAACGTGCGGTTCACCGACGGCTGTCCGGCACGGGTGTCGATCCACGTGCCGACCGACTGGACCGGCAACGCGTCGGCCTCCTCCTTCAACGCCAGGCCCTCCGATTCGGGGCTGGACGACGCACGGCTCTCCGTGTACTGCTCCGAGGCGTACAGCGGGTCCGCGTCGGAGTCGGTGGCCTCGATGCAGAGCTACCAGTTCACCGATTCCGCGACCACGATCAGTGCCGAGCGCACCGGGCAGGCGGGGCCGGGGTACTTCTGGACATACGAAGCGGAGCTGGGTCCGGAGGAGGCCTTCTACATCGACGAGCCGACGTCCGCCGTGGGCAGCGTCGTCGGCTACCCGATCGCCGGGAAGGTCTACCAGATCCAGTTCAACTACTACTTCGCCAGCGACGACGCGGACGCCCGTGCACTCGCAACCGCGTCGATCGCGAATCTCGCCGTCGAGGGCTCCGAGATCGGTGCGCCGCAGTGGTCGAGCAGTCCGGGGTCGAGCACTCCGGGCGACGGCTGACGGCGGGGGTCAGTACCCCTGACGCGGAGCGGCCTCGGCGGCCTGTGTACCGGTGGCATGCGCACGGATGGCGGAGTGGCCCTGCGCAAGCCCCCGGGCGAAGACTGAGAGGTCCGCGCCGTCGGAGAGGACGGTGAAGCCCTTGTCCCACGCCATCTGCGCGAATTCGACCGACGGGCAGAAGATGCCGGTCGCCGTGCCGGAATCCCGGCCCGCTGCGACGACCGCATCGAGGGCGTCGAGGAAGGACGGGTCGTCCCAGCGACCGGGGACGCCCAGGTTCGTCGACAGGTCCAGGGGACCGACGAAGAGCACGTCGACTCCGTCGACCTCACCGATCGCGCGAGCGTTCCGCACCGCCTCCGGCGTCTCGATCTGCGGGAGGAAGACGGTGAACGCGTTCGCATTCGCCTGACTCACCGCAGGATCGCCGCCCCGGTAGAGGTCGTGCGGGAGGCCGAACGCCGAACCCCGCTGGCCCAGGGGCGGATACTTCATCCACGAGACCATCTCCGCGGCCTGCTCGGCAGTCTGTACCCAGGGCATCATGATGCCCTCTGCGCCGGCGTCCAGAGCAGTCGTCACGAGGTCCTTGCGGTGTCCCGCGACCCGCACGAAGGACGCGATGTCCAGGCGCCGCGAGACGGCGAGGGAGTTCCTCACGTCGTCCAGCGACCAGCCCGTGTGCTCGAGGTCGTAGAGGATCCAGTCGGAGCCGCCCTGCGCGGCCAGTGCACCGATCCCCGTCGTCGCGAATTCGAGGGTGAACATTCCTACCTGGGGAGCGCCCGTGCCCAGGGCCTCCTTGAACGTCGTCGTCGTCATGCCGCCACAGTAGCGGACGCGCGCGTCTCCTGCGCCGTCAGCGCCGGTCGCGGTCCGGGGAGCCGGCGTGGGATCCTGGAGCCATGGATGCTCTTCTTCTCGTCGACACGACCCGCGAACATCTCCCGTCGCCGGCACCGCAGCCGCTCATCGATCTGGTCGACCGCGCCCGAGGCGTCGGCGGGGTCATCGTGCACGTCGCCGACCGCTCGGTCGACGATGTCGCGGACGCAGCGGACGCATCAGGCGCGACGGACGCCGTAGACGAAGCAGACGCAGCTGGCGCAGCCGACACAGACGCTGCGGACGACGCAGACGTCCAGCCGCAGATCGATTCCGTGGTCGGCACGACGACGGACGAGCTCGTCCTCGTCTCCGCGGTGCCGGACGCCTTCGAAGGAGTCGACGACCTTGCGGAGGGGCTGGACGACCTGGGGGTCGATCGGATCATCATCGCGGGATCGAACGCACGCGGAGCACTGCTGGAGTCGGCGGCGGCAGCGCTCGCGATCGGCTTCGAGCTCACCGTCGTCCGCGACGGGATCGGCGAGCCCGGTGAGTGGGTGGAGGAGCTGGAGGCCGCGGGTGCGGTGGTGAAGAGCGGCGCGGACGTGTGGCTCAAGATGTGACGGCGCGCAGTCGTCGCGCGTGCGATCTTCTCGCATGCGAGGAGGGCCGGGAGCGGACGTGATGTCCGCTCCCGGCCCTCATCGTGGGAGCCGTGGTGCCTGCGCGGGTATCAGCCCGCCAGTGCGCCGGCCTTCCAGTCTTCGACGAACGACTCGTTGTCGCCGACCCACTCTTCGACGGCGCCGTCGAGGTCTTCGCCGCCGTAGTTGTCCTCGGAGAACATGACGTTCTCCAGGCTGGACAGGTTCTCGTCATCGATCACGAGGTTCTTCAGGAGCTGCGTGGCCCCCGGGTTGTCATCGGAGAACCCGGGACGTGCGAAGTTGTAGATGACCTCCGCGTCGCCCATGGCGCCTTCAGGATCCTCGAGGTCGCGGACCGGGAACGCGTCGTAGGCCCAGTGCGGACGCCACAGGGTCACGAGGACGTCGTCACCCGCCTCCGTCGATGACTGCAGCTGCGCGAGCATCGCCGGGGTGGACGAGATCGCGAACTCGTAGTCCTCGAGGCCGTAGGTCGGGATGGCCTCTTCCTCGGTCACACGGGTGAGACCGGCTCCGGCCTCGATGCCGTAGATGGTGCCGCCGAAGTCGTCGACCATATCGGGCAGGTCGGCGATCGACTGCGCTTCCGAATCCTCGTTCACGGCGAGGGTCAGCTTCGCGTTGTCGTACCAGCAGCCGGCGGCTTCGAGGTCGTCGCCGAACTGCGCGATGTAGTCCTCGTGGGTGACGGGCAGCCAGCCGTCCATGACGAAGTCGATGTCGCCTTCCGCGACGGCGGTGAACGCCGGTCCCGCGTCGAACGCCTCGACGGCGACGGTGAAGCCGTCCTCCTCGAGGACGTGCTTCGTGAGGTGCGCAGCGGCGAAGGACTCGTCCCAGCCGTTGAACGCACCGATCGTGATGTCCTTGTTCTCGTCGGATGCGACGTCCGCCTCTGCGGACTCTTCGCCCGGCGTGCAGTCTGACCAGTCGGTCTCGCCGCTCGCTGCGGTGTCGCCGCTCTCGTCACCTCCACCGCCGTCGCTCCCGGCTTCCGTGGCACCGCAAGCGGTGAGGGCGAGGATACCGGCCGCCAGTGCGCCGGTCAGCGGCATGAGCTTCGTAGCCTTCATGTCTGGACTCCCTTTCGTGAGTAGTCGTCTGTTCCGCTCAAGCGGTTGCGCGCTTGGCGCGCTCGAGCGGGGTCTTCTGTCCGAGTCCTGCGGTCATGCGGTCCAGGAAGACCGCAATGATGACGACCGCGAGCCCGGCTTCCACACCGATGCCCACGTTGAGCCGGCTGATCGCGCCGACCACTTCACCGCCGAGGCCGCCGGAGCCGGCCATGCCGGCGAGGACGACCATCGACAGGGCGAGCATGATGACCTGGTTGATGCCGGCCATGATCGTCGCCATGGCCAGCGGCAGCTGGATCTTGAAGAGGATGTGCGACGGGGTGGCGCCGAATGCCTGTCCGGCCTCCACCTTCTCGCCGTCGACCTGGCGGATCGCCAGTTCGGTCAGCCGGACGCCCGGGGGCATTGCGAAGATGATCGTCGCGAAGGCGCCGGGGACGATCCCCACGCTGAACATCACGATCGCCGGGACGAGGTAGGCCAGCGCCGGCATCGACTGCATGAAGTCGAGGACCGGCTTGACGATCGTCGACACGACCTGCGATTTCGAGGCGAGGACACCCAGTGGCAGAGCGAGCGCGAGCGCGACGATGACCGCCACGATCACGAGCGCCAGCGTGGACATCGAGTTCTCCCACTGGTCCAGCGCCCAGATGGCGTAGAAGCCCAGGAACGTGAAGAGTGCGACCTTCCAGTTCGACGCCGCCCACGCGATGCCCGCGAAGATCAGCATCATCATGATCACGAGGAGGGCACGCAGCACGCTGGATTCGGCGATCGTCTCATTGTCCACGAGTACCTTCGGGAACGACAGGACGAGGAAGAGGCGCTCGTACGAGGTCTGCATGAGCCACGTGAAGCCGTTGATTAGCCATTGGAAGACCACACCGAACCAGCCGATGAACGCATCCGCCCAGTCGCCCAGCGGGATCCGGGGGTAGAGGAAGTCGAGGTAGCTCATCGGTCAGCTCCCTTCGTGTCGTCGGCCGGGCCTTCGAACGCGGGGCCACTCGCCCCGTCTGCGAACGTGGACGATGCGGCGTGAGCCGGCTCATCCTGGTTCCCAGCGGCTGCGATGCCCGGCTTGGGCTCCGGAGCGTCCGAGTCGTCGAGTGATGGATCGACATCGTCCTGGGGCTCGACTGATGTTGGCAGGGGAGTCACAAGGGGCATCTCGCCCGTCTCCGGCCCCAGCTGCGACATCGAGTTGAGCACCGCGATGCGGGGGATGACGCCCAGCAGGCGATTGTCGTCGTCGACCACTGCGAGCGGCACGCGCGCTGTGGAGGACGGTGCGAACAGTTCCGACAGCGGAGTGTCCGGCCCGACCGTGAGGATGCCCTCGGTCTCGATGTGGTCGCTGAGCGCGGTTGCCTCTTCCCGCGCGGCGCGGACCGCGGCACTGTCCGACACGGCGCCCAGCAGGTGCCGGGTGTTGTCGATGACGAACAGGCCGGACACGCGTTCGCGCTCGAAGAGGCGCATCGCGGTGCGCGGGTTCGCCGAGTGACGGACTACGGCGTTGGTGTCCTGCATGATCGACGACGCGGTGAGCACACGGGTGCGGTCGACGTCCTGCACGAAGTTTGCGACGTAGTCGTCCGTAGGGCGGGTGAGGATGTCCTGTGACGTACCGATCTGAGCGATCCGGCCGTCGCGCATGACCGCGATCCGGTCGCCCAGGTACATCGCCTCGTTGAGGTCGTGGGTGATGAAGACGATCGTCTTCCCGAGGGAGGCCTGCAGTTCGACGAGCTGGTCCTGCATCTCGCGACGGATCAGCGGGTCGAGTGCGGAGAACGCCTCATCCATGAGGAGGATGTCCGTCTCCGCGGCGAGCGCGCGGGCGAGGCCGACGCGCTGCTGCATTCCGCCGGACAGCTGGCTCGGGTACTTGTCGCCCCAACCGCCCAGACCGACCGTGTCCAGCCACGTGTCGGCGCGCTCGATGGCTTCACCGCGCGCGACGCCCTGGAGGTTCAGTGCGTAGGCCGCGTTCTCGCGAACCGTGCGGTGCGGGAGGAGCGCGAAGTGCTGGAAGACCATGGAGATGTGATCGCGGCGGGCCTGACGCAGTTCGGTCGTGCTCATGGCGCCGATGTCGTTGCCGGCGATCTCGATCGTGCCGGCGGACGGTGTCCAGAGGCCGTTGATCATGCGGATCAGAGTGGACTTGCCCGATCCGGACAAGCCCATGACGACGAAGATCTCGCCCTTGCTGACTTCGAAGCTCGCATCGATGACGGCTGCGGTGCCCAGGTCGGTGAGATCGGAGCGGTCAGCGCCTGCCTTGATGCGCTTGACCACCTCCTTCTCGTTCCGTCCGAAGACCTTCCAGACGTGCGAGGCGCGGACTACTGCCACGTGACCGCATCCTTCCTATCGTGGACGTTTCTCTCGACGAACCCGGGTGACGACCGAAGGGACCTGGTGTCGGGACCTGGTGTCGACCTCGGTCGTCGGAGAACCGACCGGTGGTGGGGTGAGCGAACGGCTGGACGACCGGACGCACAGCGCGTACACCGGACGTCGCCGTGATTCCATCGACTCAGTCTAACCCGGTGCTTGTGGATAACTCTGTGGAGTATGGAGGTGAGGGTCAGGCGGCACCAAGAATGCTCACATCGTCAGCGCTCTCACCTGCAGGAACGTCGTGCCACCTCGTTACCCTATTGTTAGGCGGTTTCCGAGTGGTCCTTGTGCGGACTCTCAAGAACGAGGTCATCCGCGTACGCTCGTGAGCGGTGTGCCACGATGCGGAACTCCCGGAGCAGCGCTGCGGACACGGGTGCGGACCGGCTTCCCCTGACCGGGACGTCACGGGCGTCGGTAGAGTGCCGACATGAAGCCGCTCCCGTTCGTGCCCGATGCCCGTCCCGCGATCATCGTCCCGATCCTCGCCCGGACCGGCGAGGCAGCTGCGCGTCAGGCGATCGCGGCGTCCTCCCACGAAGGGGTCGACGTCTACGAATGGCGGATCGACCCCCTGTTCGCGCCCGATCGGCATGAGGGGCGAGAGGGCATCATGGCTGAGCTCGAGCGCTCATACGACGCCTTCGCCCGGTCGCAGATCCCGGCCCTCGTCACGGTCCGATCGGAGGCCGAGGGCGGATACTGCCCGGTCGACGCGTATGCGGACGCCGTCTCAGCGGCGATCTCGTTGGCGCCCGAGGCGGTCGACGTGGAGCTCGGGCGCGGTGGATCCGCAGAGCTCCTGTCCGCAGCGCGTGAGCGGGGTGCGGCGACCATCGCGTCCGCGCACGCGTGGGAGTCGACGCCTTCGGCGAGTGAGCTCGACGAGCTGTTCGCCCAGATGGCAGGGGCCGGCGCGGATGTGGCCAAGGTCGCGGCGATGCCGCACTCCATGGACGATGTGCTCACGCTGCTGGGCGCGACGTGGCGCGCCTCCCAGGCGCACGAGATCCCGGTCATCGGGATCGCGATGGGGGAGCTGGGCCGTGTGACGCGACTCTGCGGTGCGGAGTTCGGATCGGCGGCGACGTTCGCGACCGTGGGCACGGGCTCCGCGCCCGGTCAGATGACTGCGGAACAGGTCGACATGGTCAGGTCGATCCTGCTGCGCGGCTGAGCGCCGACTCCGCGTCGCTCAGCCGCTGCGCGCTCAGTTCTCGAGGCGCGCCTTGTTCGGGCGCATCGCCTTGGGCAGCGATTCCTCGCCGAACCTGTTGCGGATCGTCTTCGCCGCGTAGCGCTGGATCGTCAGCTGCACGACTGCGACTCCCACTCCGGACACGATCGTCCAGGCGAGGGCTTCGCTGAGGCCGATCTCATCGTCGTTCGGGTTCATCGGGACTGCGCGGTGCGTCGACTTCTCCCACACCGCGGCGAGCGCCTTGCGGGTCGCCATCGCGGCGAGTGCCGTGCCGCCCACGCCGATGATCTGCCATGCGATCTTGCCCATGTTCTCCTCCTGCTGATGGCGGGTGCGCTGCGTCTTCCTCCTCAGCCTAGCGTCTGCGGCGAGCGGTCGCGCAGTGGCGGCGAGGGTGCGGCCCGAGGCCGTGATCAGGCTGCTCGGATCCATCCGTGCAGGCGGGACGTGGAGGCCGGGTCGTGCGGGAGGGTCTTGCCGTCGACCTCGAGCACCGGGACGGCCGTGCGGACGGAGGAGACGAGCCATGCCGCGTCCGCTTCGAGGACGTCGTCGATCGTGAGGTCCGCGTATGCGACGGCCAGTCCTGCGGCCTCGGCGCCTGTGAACACCGCGCGCTGGGTGGTGCCGTGCAGCAGTCCCGCGCGCGGATCGGGAGTCAGCAGCGTGTCGCCTCGCTGGATGACGAGGTTCGACGTCGGGCCCTCGAGGACGATGCCGTCGTCGGACACGAACAGCGCTTCGTCCGCGCCCTGCGCGACGGCATGGCGCGCGGCGGCCTGGTTGACCGCATAGGACAGGGTCTTCGCGCCGATGAGCAGCCAGGGCGCGGACTCGCCCACGTAGGCGTCGTACCCGCGGTTCAGCGTGACGACGCGGACCCCGTCCGTGCGCTGCGCCCGCTGGCCGTCGGTCACTCCGATGGGGAACGCCCAGCCCCGGGCGCCGTGCGGGACGCCGGCGGCGCGATGCGCGGTCGGATCGGCATGGGCATCGAGCCCGCGGGACATGGCGTACCGGACGGAGAACTCTGTGACGGGCCCACGGGCGGTGCTGAGGTCAGCACTGCCGATGACTGCGGTGATGACTGCGGCGACCGCCTCCTCGAAGAGCTCCCGCGGCGGTGCCGGCAGGTCGAGCATCGCGGCGGACTGCTCGAACCGTGTGAAGTGCGGTCCCTCGCTGTGCACGCGGGGTGCGCCGGTCTCTGCGTCGACGGAGACGAGGACGGTCTCGAAGATGCCCTCTCCCCGGTGGATCGCGAGGTCCTCGACGGGGAACTGGGCCGACTCCAGGTGCGTGCTGGTGACCGTTCCGGCATCGATGTCGATGAGGGCGAGGGCTGTTAGCATGCGGCCCATCGTAGGCCGGGAATGATCGATGCGGTCAGCCGCGGCGGGTTACCCCGTCCGTCCAGACCTCTGCGAGGGTCTTCGCGATCGAGGCGACGGACGCGGGTGACGTGTTCCCGTACCCGGGGTTGAACCGCTGCAGCGCGTAGAACTCCGTCATGGACCCCAGCAGCTCTGCGGCCACACGGGTGTCGAGGTCGGGGCGGATCGAGCCCTCGCGGATGCCGCGGTCCAGCGAGTGCTGGATGCGGACGTGGAAGCGGCGGCGCGCGTAGAGTCCGATCTCCGCCACGTGCGGATCCGAGGGCGCGAGTTCGATGAGGATGCCGAAGAGGTCGTGGTTCTCCCCGTAGAGCTCGAGGTAGGCGAGCGTCGTCGCCTCGACCGATGCGCGCGGATCATCGGGGTCCCACGGGGTGCTCACCGATCGGTACACGTCCTCGTGGAAGATCGTGAGCAGTTCGAGCATGAGGGATCGGCGGTCCTCGAAGTACCGGTAGAACGCCCCTGCGGAGATGCCTGCCGCGTCAGTGATGTCGGAGACGCGCACGAGCCCGTATCCGCGCTCGCCGAAGAGCCGGCGAGCCGACGCCAGCAGGCGTGCGCGGGTCTCGCGTCCCTTCGGGGTGGTGGGGCGGGGAGGGGTGGGTGGTGTGGGAGGGGGCTGCGGCTTCGGGGGAGTGTCCTGACGTCTGTCCATGGTCATCTCGTTCGGATGTCGGAAGTGGTCGGTGGAACGGAGTCTACGACGGAGGGTCGCACGGACACCGCTCGAAGGAAAAGTGAGATCATCTTTACAGAATGCCGATTCCACCGTAGCGTGTGGCGCGGTCGCCGATGGAGGCGACGCTCGACTGTGGACCACGTGGACTCGATGAGGAGATCGCGATGAGATGGAAACTGCCGCCTGTCAGGGCGGCCGGAGCGGCAGTCACTGCGTGCCTGCTGGTGAGCGGCTGCGCGACTGCAGAGGCCGGTGAGCAGCCGACCGTGCTGCGGGTGTCGTCGGGCCTGAG
The DNA here is from genome assembly GCF_900169375.1 of Brevibacterium sp. Mu109. NCBI lineage: Bacteria > Bacillati > Actinomycetota > Actinomycetes > Micrococcales > Brevibacteriaceae > Brevibacterium > Brevibacterium sp. Mu109. The sequence goes on along the minus strand of NZ_FXZF01000009.1, from coordinate 29,084 downwards.
CAGCCTCAACATCGCCTGGACGGCGGGCTCCATCCCATGGATGGAGGAGGTCGAGGAGAGGACGGGCGGCGACGTCACGTTCGAGTCGTTCACCGGCGGCGAGCTCGTCGAGCTGCGCCGTGAGACGCACGCGCTGGAGTCGGAGGTCATCGACATCGCGCTCATGCTGCCGATCTACCAGCCGGACCAGTACCCACTCGTCGAAGTGACGATGCTCCCGCTGAAGGAGTCCGACACCCTCATCGGCTCCACGGCGTGGAAGAGCCTCGTGGAAGGCGAGGAGGCGCTCTTCGACGGCCAGACGTACCACGAGTGGCAGTTCGAATCGGAGGGCCTGAAGGCCCTGCCCCTCCACACGACTCCGGAGTACTCGGTGTCGACGACGGGCGCCGCGTTCGAATCGACGGAGGTGCTCGAGTCGCTCCAGCTGCGTACCGCCTCACGCGTGCAGAACATCACCGCAGAGCTCTTCGGGGCGAACACGGTGTCGATCCCCAACGCGGAGGCGTACGACGCCCTGAGCCGCGGCACGATCGACGGCGGGTTCGCCGCGGTCGCGGACTGGGGGAACTACGGCCTCCAGGACCTCTACCGGACGACGCTCACCGGCGTGAACTTCGGGCACTTCAATCTCAACATGGTCATGACCGACGACACGTGGAACTCCTTGGACCCGGAGGTCCGGGACATCATGCAGCAGGCTCTCGAGGACACGTACGAGCAGGCGGCGGGCACGTGGATGGACCGGACGGACGAGACGCGCTCCTACAACGAGGACGAGGCCGACGGCCGGTTCGTCGACCTCGCCGATGTCCCCGACGAGGTGCGGACGCCGATCGAGGAATCGGCGAGCGCCACGTGGACCGAATGGATCGACATGATGGAAGCGCGCGGACTGCCCGGCCGGGAGGCCGCCGAGCAGTGGAAGAAGGCGGTCGAGGACGCCGGCGGAGAGGTGCCGGACGGCGCCCTCGAGGACGGTGCCTGACATGGGTGCAGAGATCGTCATCGCCATCACCCTCGTGCTGTTCCTCGGTGCGCTCGCGGTCGGTGCGCACATCCACACCGCGCTCTTCCTGGTGGGGATCGTGGGGATCCTCCTGCTCGAGGGCCCGGGGATGGTGCTCGGAATCGTCGGTCCCCAGCCGTTCGGCAGAGTCGCCGCCTATTCGCTCACCACGATCCCCCTCTTCGTGCTCATGGCGCAGTTCGTGCTGCAGGCGGGCATCGTCAAGGACGTCTTCACCCTGGTGAGCCGCGCGTCGCGGGGCAGGGCGGAACCCCTCAGCGCCCTCACGGTCACGGCGGGAGGTCTGCTGGGGGCGGTGTCCGGGTCGGGCTCCGCGACCTCCGCCGCGCTCGGCAGGGTCGCGATGCCGGAGCTCACGCGATACGGGATGTCGCCACCGCTCGCGGGAGCGACCGCTGCCGCCGCCGGTTCGCTGGCGGGCATCATCCCGCCGAGCATCATCCTGATCATCTACGGCGTCGCGACGGAGACGGCGATCGGCAACCTCTTCATGGGCGCGATCCTCCCGGGCCTCGCCGTGATGCTCGTCTACGTGGTCGTCGTCATCGTCCTCTACGCCATCGATGAGAAGAAGGCGGGGAAGCCGCGGGAGCCGTTCGTCGCAGAGCCGATCGGGATCGGGCGCACTGCGATCGCGCTGGGAACCGGTGCCGTGATCGTCGTCGTCGTGTTCGGCGGCATCTACTCCGGGATGGTGACGCCCACGGAGGCGGGTGCAGTCGGATCCTTCGCGGGGTTCGTCTCCGCCCTGCTCCTGAAGAAGGTGAACCGTGAGTTCCTCACGACGGCGCTCACGGAGACGGTCAAGATCTCCTCGATGGTGCTGCTGATCATCATCGCCGCGCAGGTGTTCAGCAAGTTCGTCTCGCTGTCGCTCATCCCCCGCCGCCTCATCGACGCGCTGGGACCGCTGGTGGATCGTCCGATGCTCCTCCTGCTCGTGCTGGCGGCCGTGTTCTTCGTCCTCTTCATGTTCCTGGAGGGGGCGGCGGTCATCCTCATGACCGTGCCGATCCTGCTGCCGGTCATCGCGGAGACTGACATCGACCTGCTCTGGTTCGGCGTCTTCATCTCGATGCTGTGCACGGTGGGTACGATCTCGCCGCCCGTGGGGTTGTCCGTCTTCGCGGTATCGGGGGCGACGGGCGTCCCTTCGGGGCCGGTCTTCCGCTACACGGTCTGGATCGCGCTCGTGACGACTGCGCTCGTCGCTGTGGTCATGATCCTGTTCCCCGAACTGGTCACCTGGATTCCATCCCTCGCGGGATGAGTGAGGAGTGTCGACAATGACTGAGATGCAGGCATATCGCCGCTTCAAGAAGGTGACGACCGCGGGCGCGGTGCTGAGCGGGATCGCGGTGTTCGTGCTGATGGCGTTCATCGTCACGGACGTCGTCCTGCGCAATCTGGGCGGCGCCTCGATCCCGGGCGGCTTCGAGATCGTGGAGAACTACCTCCTGCCCCTGATCGTCTTCCCGTCCCTGGCATGGGTCTGCGGGTCCGGCATCATGCCGAACATGGATCTGCTGATCCCCCGGCTGTCGGGGAAGGCCCGTCATCGGACGGTGCAGGTGATCGTCGCGGTGGAGGTCGTCGTGATCGGAGTCGTGTTCCTCGCGGCAGCGGTGCACGGCGTCTGGCACGTCGTGCACCAGTCGTCGTTCCTCGCGGGACTGACGATGCTTCCGCAGTGGCCGACCCAGCTGCTGGCCCCGCTGGGGCTGGGCCTGCTGTTCGTCGAGTGCTGCTTCGTGCTGCTCGTGAATCGGAAGCGCGACGAGGCCGGCTTCACCGTGGATCGCGGACCCGCCGAGGTCGTGCCGGACGGGCTCTGACCCGCGGCGGTCACGCGACGGAGGTCCCGAAGAGGAGACCCAGGAGGTACGTGACCGCGGCGGCGCCGAAGCCGATCGCCAGCTGGCGGAGCGCTCGGGGCAGCGGTGCGCGGCCGGAGAGGATGCCCACGATCCCACCGGTGACGAGCAGTGCCAGCCCCACGAGCGCAGCGGCGAGGATCACGGCGGGCGTCCCGTTCATGCCGAAGACGAACGGCAGGATCGGGATGACGGCGCCGGAGGAGAAGAAGCAGAAGCTCGAGATCGCCGCGCTCAGGCCGGTGCCCAGCTCCTCGTGGTCGTCGGCCGTGCCCGTGGCGGGTGCCGGGTCGCCGCGGTGCCCGGCGATCGGCCGGCGGTGCACGGGCGACTGTGCGGCGCGGATCTGAGTCGAGGCGGCCGAGGCCGCCTGGTCCTCGTCCATGCCGCGGGCGCGGTAGACGAGCGCGAGTTCGTTCGCGTCGAGGTCCAGGTGGGGGATCACGTGGCGGGACTCCGGGTCCGGCTCCGAGGCCTCGAGCAGCTCTCGCTGCGATCGCACCGACACGTATTCGCCGGCTCCCATCGACAGCGCGCCTGCCAGCAGGCCCGACACGCCCGTCAGCAGGACCGCGGCGGGGGTCATGCCGGCCGCGGCGACGCCGAGCACCAGCGCCAGGTTCGACACGAGGCCGTCGTTCGCTCCGAACACCGCGGCGCGGAAGCTGCCGGAGAGCCGGGCCCGCGACTGCTGCGCGAGCGCCCTCACGACCTCGGCGTGGATCGTCTCGTCGGCCGCCATGCGGGAGGTCGCCCACCGGTCCGTGGCGTAGGGCGACTGCGATTCGGACTGCTGGGCGAGCGCGAGCACGAACACGGAGCCGAACACCCGGCCCAGGAATGCGAGGACGAGAGTGCCGAACGACGGGCGTCGGCGCGGCTCCGCGTAGTCGCCCAGCAGGGTGATCCAGTGCTGCTGGTGCCGGGCCTCCGCCTCGGCGAGCGCTGTGAGGATCTCCGCCTCCTCGCCGTCGCGGCGCTGGGCGAGCGTACGGTAGAGGCGCTCTTCGAGCCGCTCGTTCGCGAGGTGCTTCTGCCACCGGCGCACCAGCGCGCGGTCGGGACCGGACAGGGTGTCCGACACCGTGTAGATGGGACCGGTGAGCGGTTCGCGATCCTCGTCCGGGGTGAGTGCGGGTCCTCGGGAGTCCGCCCCCGGATCGTCCGGTCGCTGGTCCGTCATGCGTGTCGTGCTCCCTCGGAGCGCCCGGAGGGGGCGCTGATCGTTCGTCCGGTGTGCGGTGGTCCGCGTTCGTGGAGAGTCTAGGAAACCACCGCGGTGAATTCAATACTTGCGCAACTGGTTGATCGATTGGGGAGGAGCGTCTCCACGGGCAGCGACGGCCGAAAATCAGCTCGCACTCAGGTTCGTTATCGGTTCGTGACCTCGTGTCGTGACCATTCCGTTACTGTGTAGATCGTGTGATTGCGATCACAGGACGCTGAGCGGGGACTCCCGCGGCGCGTGATCCCGAAGGACGCACAGCACCTCTGCACACGGCATCGGAAGGATGACCATGCAACCTGTACACACAACGGCCGGGCGCGCTCTGCGCTGCACGGTGGGGGTCGCCGCGGCGGCCGCACTGGGCCTGGCCACTGTGGCACCGGCTCTCGCCTCGCCGACGGCCCCTGACGGGCCGACGGAGCACACCGACATGGATGTGACGGGCGCGGATGCGATGGAGCATCTGCAGCAGCTGTCCGACATCTCGCTCGCGAACGCCGACGACGGCCACCGCGCACTGGGCACAGCAGGATACGAAGCGGCCTCCGAGTACGTGGAAGGAGTCCTCGAGGGCACCGGCGCCTTCGACGTCTCCCGCCACTACTTCGACGTCGCAGACCAGACGTTCGGGGACGTCGCGCTCACCGTGGGCGACACCGACTACGACGTCGAGGCCTTCGCCTACACGGAAGCCGCGGACCCCGCACTCTCCGACGCAGTCCTCGCGCTGCCGGTCGACGACTCCTACGGTGACGGCGCCGGAGGTGAGCTCGGCTGCTCCCCCTCTGATTTCTCCGACGTGACCGACAAGATCGTGCTGGTCCAGCGCGGCGAGTGCGCCTTCGGTGAGAAGACGGCGAGCGCGACCGAGGCCGGCGCGGCCGGCGTCGTGATCTACAACACGGAGGCCGGGCCGGTCAACGGCACGCTCGGTGAGCGGATGGAGGGCAGCGCCCCCACCCTCGGACTGCAGCAGGCCGATGGCGAGGCGCTGCGCGACTCGCTGGTCGAGGCGGCCGAGGCGGATCCGGCTGAGGAGATCACCGCTGACTTCACCCTCGAGACCGAATTCACCACGGTGGAGACCTGGAACGTCATCGCAGAGACCACTGCGGGCGATGACGACAGCGTGCAGATGATCGGCGCGCACCTGGACGGCGTCGCGGAGGGCCCGGGCGTCAACGACAACGCGTCCGGTGTCGCCGGCATCCTGGCGGCGGCGGAGGCACTCGCGGCGCAGCCGACGGACGTGGACCACACCGTGCGGTTCGGGTTCTGGGGTGCGGAGGAGGTGGGCCTCGTCGGCTCCACCGAGTACGTGGCCTCGCTGCCCGCCGACGATCTCGATCGGATCCAGTCCTACCTGAACTTCGACATGATCGGTTCGGAGAACTACGTCGTCGGCACGCTCGACTCCGACGGCTCGGATGTCCCGCTGCCCCCGGGCGTGAATGTGCCGGAGGGATCGGCTGAGCTCGAGGCGATCTTCACCGACTTCTTCGACTCGAACGATCAGCCGCACGTCGGCACGGAGTTCTCCGGGCGCTCCGACTACCAGGCGTTCATCGACAACGGGGTGCCCGCCTCCGGCCTCTTCTCCGGCGCGGACGCGATCAAGACCGCGGAAGAGGTCGAGCTGTTCGGCGGCACCGAAGGCGTCCAGCAGGATCGGAACTACCACACGATCGACGACACGATCGAGAACGTGTCGACCGAGTCGATCGACATCTTCACCCCGGCGATCGCGTTCGCCGCGCACTCCGTGGCCTTCGACCTCGTCGACGGACCCACCGATGATCCGACGGACGATCCGACGGGTGAGCCGACTGATGACCCGACCGGCGAGCCCACGGATGACCCGACGGGTGAGCCCACGGATGACCCGAGCGATCAGCCGACGGACGAGCCGACGGACGATCCGTCGGATCAGCCATCGGACGACCTGGCGCTCACGATCGCACCGGAGACGGTGGGGATCTCCGACTTCGTGGACGCAGACAAGGGCGTCGACCTGCAGGTGACCGGCCTGGAGCCGGGCGACGATGTGGACTTCTCCGTCACCCCGACCTCGGGTCAGAACACCGAAGAGGCCGTGATCGCGGCATCCGCGGATGACGACGGCGTGGCGAGCACCAAGGTCTACGGCACCAACTCGGATGCCGCGGACGACTACATCGGCGACTACTCCGTCGAGGTCGACGGCGTGGACTCCGCGGATGCGAACGCAGGTGCAGAGCAGGCGGCGGCCGAGGCCTCGGCGGCGGACCTGAGCGGCACGTTCAGCGTCGTCGCGGACGAGGACGCACCCGACGGCGGCGATGACGGCGACGAGGGCGACAACGGTGACGACGGTGACGACAGCGGCAACGGCGGCGATGACGGTGATGACAGCGACAAGCTGCCGCGCACCGGCGCCGACTCGCTGCCGCTCTTCGCGGCCGGCGCAGCACTGCTGGTGGGCGGCGCAGCGGTCGTGGCCGCCACGCGCAGCCGCCGTCGCAGCTGAGCCCGGCGCGCAGCGGGAAGGGACTCGTCTGCTGACGCGGTCCACCCACGCGACGCGCTGACCGGCCGGTGAGCCGAGCGAGCGGGCTCCGAGCACTCCCTGGGGGAGGGCTCGGAGCCCGCTCGCATTGTGCTCATGGACTGAGCGATGGATTCTCGCGATGCAGATGCCGCGTGCAGTCCGCGACGATGACCGGGACGATGACGGGATGACACCCAAGCGCCTGTTCACCATCGTCGCGATCGGCGAGGCGATCACCTGGACCCTCCTGCTGCTGGGGATGTTCCTCAAGTACGTCACGCGGTCGACTGAGGTGATGGTGAGCATCGGCGGTGGAGTCCACGGGTTCATGTTCCTCGCCTACTGCGTCGCCACGGTGTTCGTGGGGGTGTCGCAGCAGTGGGGCATCCGGGCCATCCTGCTGGGCCTGGGCTCCGCGATCATTCCGTACGCCACGATCCCGTTCGAGATCGGGGCGAGGCGCCGCGGTCTGCTGGACGGTGCGTGGGGCCTGGCTGCCGGTGGTCGCGAGCCGAAGACCCTGCTCGAGCGCCCCATCGCATGGGGCATCCGGAAGCCCGTCTCCGCACTGCTGACAGGGGTGCTGGCGGTCGCCGTCGTGTTCACCGTGCTCCTGATCCTGGGTCCGCCCGTCTGATCTCCTTCATACTGGTAGTCCGCAACGTCGCCGTCGCTAAGGACAGCCATGCTCCAGTCCACACTTCCCGAGATCCTTCTCCTCGTGCTCCTCGTGGTGGTGCTGGCAGGCTGCGTCACCGTCGTCCTCGCCGCGCTTGCCGGCCTGCGCCGGATCGCCGCGCACCTTGCCGAGGACCGGGCGGAGCGCCGCGAGCAGGCTGAAGCCGCTGCGGAGCACGAGGCGGAGGACGCGCGTGCGAGGACCGCACTCGCAGACGCCCAGACGGAACTGCTCCGCGCGCAGACTCGAGCCGCGGAGGCTGGTGTGCGTGCCGCGGAGGCGCAGGAGCGCGCCGCAGAGGCGCAGGAGCGCGCCGCAGACGCACAGACGCGAGAGGCGGAGGCGCGACAGCTCGCGGTCGAGGCGCAGACGCGCGCTGCGGAGGCCGAGGTTCGCGCTGCAGAATCGCAGGGGCGCGCTGCGGAGGCTCAGGTGCTCGCGGCAGAAGCACAGCAGCGAGCCGCCGAGGCCGCGGCTGCCGGGACTGCGAGGCAGGCCGGACCGCTCGAGCGAGACGGGGAGAAGGGCGGTCCTTCCGCCGAGGCCGTCGCGAGCGGATCCGCGGACGGTACGACCGACCGCCCGACCACGGGCACGGACGGCACCGGTGGCGCACCGGGATGGAACGATGCGCTGGCCGACATCCAGCAGGCGCTGGGCGGCATGGGCGGCCTCAGCGGTCTGGGGAATCTGGCGAACTGGGGAGGTGCGGGCGGCCTCGGCGGCGCGTCCGGCAGCGGCTCGCGCGGATCGTCGAAGGGCGCTTCGCCGCTGGATCCCGAGCTGTTCGACAGGCTCCCGGACGAAGTCCGCAGGATGCTGCGCGATCTGCAGAAGCGCAGAGGCGACGGGCTCGACACGGATGCGCTGCGGGGCTGGCTCAGTGATCGGCTCGGCGGCTGGGGCGACCGGGGGAGTGCCGGATCCGGCACCGACGGTGGTGCGGGCGCAGGTGACGGTGCGGGTGACAGGTCCGGTGACGGAGAGGCCGGCGCTGCGGGTGGCTCAGGCCGCCGCATGGGCTTCCAGCCGGAGCCGGAGCCAGGATCGGAGTCCGGGTCAGACACAGCAGAAGGCCCGCCCGCGGGAGTGTGGGACATCGACGATGAGGTGACCGATGCGACCGGCGGGATCGACGTGAACGCGCTGATCGAGGACGCACTGCAGGACCGCAGGCGACGCCAGGGTGGCGCGACTCCCGGTGAGCGCGCGGATTCTGGCACCACGGACGACGGGGGCGTCGCTGAGGATGAGGGGGACGCTGACGACGGGGGAGACTCCGCGACCGGCGACGAGGAGCGCTGACCCGGAGTCTGATCTTCCGCAGCCTGAGCTTCCGGTGCCCGGTCGGTCCGGTGCCCGGTCGGTCCGGTGCCCGGTCGGTCCGGAGTCAGCGGGTGATGTCGATGGTCTCCGTGCGGAACTTCTCCAGCTGACCCGGGTCGATCGTCACGCCGAACCCGGGACCCGTGGGGATCTCGACGGCGCCATCGCGCTGCACGATCTCCTCTGTGATGTCCTCGTGGAAGAAGCGCTTCGACCCGGAGATGTCGCCCGGCAGTGAGAAGCCGGGCAGCGTCGCCAGCGCGGCGTTCGCCGCGCGCCCCAGGCCGGTCTCGACCATGCCGCCGTGCCAGACGGCGACCCCGTGTGCGGATGCGAGGTCGTGGATCCGCTTCGCCTCGAGGAAGCCGCCCACGCGTCCGGGCTTGATGTTGATGACGGCTGCGGCGCCCAGCGAGATGGCGTCCGCTGCGGACTCTGCGGACACGATCGACTCGTCCAGGCACATCGGCGTGCTCATGAGCTTCGCGAGCTCGGCGTGCTGGCGGATGTCCGCCTCGCCCAGGGGCTGCTCGATGAGGAGGAGGCCGTAGTCGTCGAGCTTTGTGAGGTGCGCTGCGTCGACCAGCGTGTACGCGGCGTTCGCATCGACCTGGAAGAGGAAGTCGTCGCCGTACTCCTTGCGCAGCGCGGCGACGGGTTCGAGGTCCGCGCCGGGCTTGATCTTCAGCTTGATACGGGCGTAGCCCTCATTCAGGTAGCCGCCCACGGCCTCGAGCAGTTCGGGGATCGACCGCTGGATGCCCACGGAGACGCCCGACGGCACGGAGTCGACGACACCGCCCACGTACTCCTTGAACGACTGGTTGCGCATCTTCAGCTGGGCCTCGAGCACCGCCATCTCCAGGGCCGACTTCGCCATAGGGTGGCCGATGATGGGCTTGAGGTGCCAGGCGACGGTCTCCGCCGTGAGGTTCTCCACGTCGAAGAGGATCGGGGCCATCCAGTCGCGGGTCACCGCGATGCCCCCGTCCACGTATTCGTCGGAGTAGAGGGGCGAGATCATCGCAACGGATTCGCCCCACCCGGTGATCGGTCCGGACTCCGTGTCGAACGACGCCTCGACGAGGTAGCAGTGCTTCTCCGTCTGCCGTGCGAACGAGGTCTCGAACGGTGTGACGAGCGGAAGGGACACGCGGTGGAGGCGAAGCGATGTGAGCTGCATGACATCACACTAGCAATCGAGTCTCAGGGGTAGCGTTCTGAGCATGACGAATGCGGCGGCGGTGCGGGGCGGTCTGAGCGACGAGGCCGACACGGCGGTCTTCGACGACCTGGTGGCAGGCCGGCCGACGGTGTGGATCCCCGGTGCAGCGGCTGACGACACTCGCGCTTCCATCGTGTCCTCGACCCGTACTCCAGCGCTGACTCCCGCCCTCATCGACGCGGCGGAGGAGCGATTCCGCTGGTTCGCGCCGCTCTTCGAGGAGCTGTTCCCCCAGACCCGTTCGCAGGGCGGTGTCATCGAGTCGCCGCTGGAGAAGGTCGCATCACTCAGCCGTGCCCTGGGGGAGGAGTTCGGAGAGGACTTCCCGCACGAGCTATGGGCCAAGCGTGACGATGCGCTCGCCGTGAGTGGGTCCGTGAAGTCGCGTGGTGGGATCCACGAGGTGCTCGAGGTCGCGCTGGGAGCCGCCAGGGACCTCGGCGTCGACCTGGACAGCGGCCCGCTGGTCTTCCTCGACGAGGCGGTGCGCGAGCGCATGGCGCGCATGCGGATCGTCGTCGGGTCCACGGGGAACCTGGGCATGTCGATCGGTCTCATGGGCGCGATCCTGGGGTTCAGCGTCACCGTGCACATGTCCCTCAACGCGAAGGCGTGGAAGAAGGACACGCTGCGGGCATCCGGGGTCGAGGTCGTCGAGCACGACACGGACTTCACTCAGGCCGTGCACGCTGGCCGTGCCGCGGCGGAGGCGGATCCACGCGCCCACTTCATCGACGACGAGAACTCGCTGAGCCTCTTCGCGGGCTACGCCGTCGCAGGGAGGCGGCTCGCGGGTCAGCTGGCGGCGGCCTCGGTCGTGGTGGACGAGGACCACCCGCTCACGGTCCACCTGCCGTGCGGGATCGGCGGGGCGCCCGGCGGGATCGCGTACGGACTGTCGACCGAGTTCGGCGATGCCGTCCGGTGCGTGTTCGTCGAGCCGGTGTCCATGCCGGCGTTCCTGCTGGGCAGGCTCACCGGCCTGGACGACGGGATCGCCGTCGCGGATGTGGGACTCGGTGCGCTGACAGTCGCGGACGGGCTGGCCGTCGGGAGGCCGTCACGTTTCGTGGGGAAGGCCGTCGGGCACCTGCTGCACGGGTACGCGACGGTCACCGATGACGATCTCCTGCGCACTCTGGCCGTCGCCGAGGCCACTGCCGGGCTCCGGCTGGAGCCCTCCGCCTGCGCGGGGCTGAGGGCGGCTGGCCGGTTCGCGGGCGCTGGTCCGACCGAAGCCCCCGGCACCCACATCGCATGGCTGACGGGCGGCTCGCTCGTGCCGGACCAGGAGTACGAGGCACTGCTGGAGGCCGGGCGACGGCTGCTGAGGGATCCCTGACATGGACACCTTCAGCACCCTGCCCGTCCGGAGGATCGAGGAGCATCGCCTCGCGCCGATGGAGCGCGAGAACTGGCCCGCGACTCTCGCACCCGTACGGCAGGTGCTCGACGACGGATGGGACCTGAGCCCGCTCACCGTTCTGGTGGGCGACAACGGGGTGGGGAAGTCGACTCTCGTGGAGGCACTCGCGATCGCCTTCGGCCTGAATCCCGAGGGCGGCACCCATTCTGCGACGCACCGGACACGCGCCACGGAGTCCGAACTGCACGACCATCTGCAGATCGTGCGCGGGGCCGGCGCGTCGAAGCGCGGAGTCTTCCTGCGGGCAGAGACGATGCACGGCCACTTCAGCTACTTGGAGTCGATCGGCTCCAGCGGGCTGCACGCCCGCAGTCACGGCGAGGCCTTCCTGGACTACGTCACCGAGCGGTCGCGCATCTCTGGTCTCTGGGTGCTGGACGAGCCGGAATCGGCGCTGTCGTTCTCCGGGTGTCTCGCGCTGATCGGCGCCCTGCGAGACCTGCGGGCTGAAGGATCCCAGGTCGTGCTGTCGACGCACTCACCCGTCCTCGCAGCATTGCCCGGCGCGCAGATCTTCGAGGTCGGGGAGTGGGGGCTGCGGCGCTGCGACTACGACGACCTCGAACTGGTGCGGAATCAGCGCTCGTTCCTCGAGGCGCCGGATCGGTACCTGCGGCACTTGGAGTGAAGGGCCGGCGGTCGTGCCCCTCTCGATTCACGAACTGCTGCGCGCCTGGACTCCGTCGAGGATGACGTCGAGACCCTCTGTGAACCAGTCCCGTTCGCCAGGGGTGAGCGGATACTCGATGAGGCGGCGCAGATGTGGGAGGTCGGTCAGATCCAGATCGCGCAGACGGTGCTGCCAGGCAGTGCCGAGGTCGCCGTCCTCGCCGCCGTTCCTGTCCCCGAGGAGGACGCGGGCACTGCCCTGAACGTAGTTGTTGATCGTCATGATCGCGCGGGCGGCCACGTCTGGCCTCAGGTCCAACTCCTCGAGAGCTGCCAATGCCCAGTCCATGGCAGTCAATGAAGCCCTGCCGAAGGGTGGGGTGACGGTTTCACCGGCGGTGAGCATCCACGGGTGTGCGACGAACGCCGACCAGTCCTGCCGGGCGAGGATGTGCATGCACTCCCGCCAACCCAGACCGGATGCATCGGGATACGGGTGTTCGGCGGTCACCCGGTCGACCATGGCGACGATCAGCTCGTCCTTGTCGGGCACATGCCGGTACAGCGACATCGCGCCTGCATCCAGTCGGTCGGCAACGCGCCTCATCGTCACCGCTTCCAAGCCGCTCTCGTCTGCGAGCGCGACGGCGGCGATGACGATCCTGTCGCGCGACAAGGGGCCGGACGGGCCGACTCGTGGATTCACCTGACCTCCTGCACGCAGTCTAGCGAGACGAGTACACCGTACGCTACGCTCGTTGCGTACGGTGTACTCAAAGGGGGAATCATGCAGGATGCCACTCCTCGTCCAGCGGACGAACGATCGCGGTGGATCGGTCTCGCCGTCCTGACCCTGCCGGTGATCCTCACTTCCATGGACATCACGATCCTGCACATCGCGATCCCTGCGATCACGGAGGAGCTGACGCCGACCGCCGGCCAGACGCTCTGGATCCTCGACGCCTATGGCTTCCTGCTGGCCGGGCTCCTCATCGTCATGGGAAACATCGGCGACCGGATCGGCAGGCGACGGCTGCTGCTGATCGGTGCTGCCATGTTCGGCGCGGCCTCGGCCCTCGCGGCCTTCGCGCCGACTCCGGAGGCGCTCATCGCCGCACGCGCTCTGATGGGGATCGGCGGCGCAACACTGATGCCCTCGACCCTCTCGCTGATCCGCGGAATGTTCAGCGACGCGGCCGAGCGCACTCGGGCCATCGGCGTCTGGACCGCGAGTCTGTCCGGTGGGATCGCACTCGGCCCGATCATCGGAGGGCTGCTGCTGGACTCGTTCTGGTGGGGGTCGGTGTTCCTCATCAACGTGCCGGTGATCGTGCTCCTGCTGGTGCTCGTGCCACTTCTCGTGCCGGAGTTCCGCAGTGCGGCTGCTGCGCGGCTGGACCTGGTGAGCGTGGTCCTGTCGTTCGCGGCGATCCTGCCGCTCGTCTGGGCGATCAAGACCGCTGCCGAGGACCTCGCCCTCGGTGTCGAACCTCTGGTCGGCCTTCTGGCCGGCCTTCTCTGCGGCGCGGCGTTCGTCCTGCGGCAGCGACGGATCACAGCGCCGCTGATCGACCTCGGTCTCTTCGCCGACCCCCGTTTCAGCGGCGCGGTCCTCGGTTCGGGACTGGCGATGTTCTCACTGGTGGGCGTGATGCTCTACAGCGCTCAATACCTGCAGCTCGTCGAAGGACTCTCACCACTGCTCGCGGCATTCGCGCTGCTCCCGGTCATGGTCGCAGTCGGCGCGATGGCTGTGCTGGCGTCCGTCCTCGTGCGCCGCTTCGGATATCCGATCGTCTTCGGGGCCGGCGCTGTCGTGGCCGCCGGGGGAATGCTCGCCTTCAGCAGCGTCACCGTCGAGGGTGGCCTGGTGCTCGCCATCGTCTCTTCAGCCTTCATCGGTGCCGGCATCGCACCGATGATGACTCTGGCGACTGACGTCGTGGTCGGCTCCGCACCACCAGACCGGTCCGGAGCTGCGTCCGCGCTGTCGGAGACCGCTGCAGAACTGGGTGCAGCGCTCGGGATCGCCGTGCTCGGATCGATCGGCACGGCGATCTACCGGTCCCGAGTGCTCGACTCCATGCCTGCTGACGTCCCCGAAGAGGGGGCCGAGGTCGTCAGCTCCAGCCTCGGAGCCGCCTTCAGTGTCGCCGAGCAGCTCCCCACGGAGAACGCTGCCCATCTCGTCGAGAGTGCGCGGAGCGCCTTCATCGACGGGCTCGGCGCCGCGTCCGTCGTCGGTGCGCTGATCCTGGTCGCCGCAGCCGTCCTGTGCCCGCTGCTGCTGCATCGGGGACGCGTTCCTAAGGGATCAGTGTCTGCGGACCCCGAGGTCGGTGGCGAAGACGGTCGTGCACACCGATGAACACGTTCAGTGCGCACTCCACTCAGCTGGGAGGTCAGTGGAATGCGCACTGAGCGGGTTCAGCCCAGCTGGTCGGCGATGAGTGCGGCCAGCAGAGCCGTGCGCGGCGCGATGTACGACGACAGCGCGTGCTCGTGCTCAGCATGTGCGCCATCGCCCACCGCGCCCAGGCCGTCGAGCGTCGGGATGCCGTCGCCTGCCGTGTAGTTCCCATCCGATGCTCCGCCGACCTCGACGCCCCGCGGCGGCTCGATGCCGACAGACTCCGACAGGGCCGCGGCGCGGTCGAACAGCGACTCAGCCATCGCGCGCTCCATCGGCGGCCGGTTGATGCCGCCCTGCACCTCGATCGTCGCGCCGTCCAGCACCGGCCGCAGCGCGCGGATCGCGTCGTCGACCCGCTGGAGCTCGTCCTGTGTCTTGGCGCGCACATCGACGTCGAACCGTGCGAGCGCCGGCACCGTGTTCGTCGTCGTCCCGCCGCTGAAGACGGTGGGGGTCACGGTGGTGCCCTGATCCGGGTTCGCCAGGCCCGCCACGGCCAGCATCTGGTGGGACATCTCGAGTCCTGCGTTCACGCCCTTCTCCGGGTCGAGGCCCGCATGGGACGCCCGTCCGTGGAGGACGATCGTGTACATCGACGTGCCCTTGCGCGCGATCTTCAGCGCACCACCCTCACCGGCTGCGGCCTCCATGACGAACGCGGCGCGCGCCTGTGCGGCCTCCTCGCGCAGCAGCGGGGCGCCGGTGTGTGAGCCGACCTCCTCATCGCCGGTCACGACGATGCTGAGTCCGTCCACCGCCTCGGGCCCGCCCTGTTCGATGAGCATCGCGGTGGCGTGCACGGACATGACCGCGCCGGTGAGCATGTCGAAGCTGCCTGGCCCGCGGACGACCCCGTCCTGGTGCGAGAAGGGGATCCGCTCGAGCGTGCCGTGCGGCCACACGGTGTCCTGATGGTTGACGAGGACCACCTTCGCGGGGCCGGAGCCGAACCGCAGCCTCAGGTGTGTGACGCCGTCGACCGTGACGGTCTCCGGAGTCGCCCCCAGTCGCTCGGTGACGAAAGCGGCGAAGTCCTGGGCGCCTCGGGCGACGGCCTCCAGGTCCGACGACGGGGTCTCGATCGAGATCGCCCGCTCGATGTCCTCGAGCATCTGGGGGAGACGGGACTCCGCGGCGGACAGGAGCGCGGGGTGGTCGAGGGAGGCGTCCGAGTTCGAGGTGGGGTGCGTCATGCCTCCGATTCTAGGATCAGTGCGCTCGCGATGGTCGGCGGGTGGGACGGCGGTCGACGATCCGAAGGGCGGAACACGAGACGAGACCGTGGTCGGTGTGCCACTCTTTGTCGCATGGGAGAAGCAGTCGGATCCGTCCGATACACGCCGCGCGAGCGGACGCTCTATCGTCGCAAGCTCCAGGAGAACCTGGAGACCTTCGATACGTATCTGCAGAACGCGAGCTTCGAGTCGAAGGGCACGATCGGACTCGAGCTCGAGTTCAACCTCGTGGACGAGCACGGCGCGCCGGCGCTTGCGAACCTCGATGTGCTCGACACGCTGGACGACGGTGATTTCCAATCGGAGATCGGCGCCTACAACCTCGAGGTCAACATGCCGGTCTCGCGGGTGCGGGATGCGGGGCTCAAGCAGCTGGAGAAGGGGCTCGACGAGCGCCTCGCGAAGCTCCGTGCGGCCGCTCGCACGCACGACGTCACGCCGGTCTCCATCGGCACCCTGCCCACGGTGACGACGGAGCTGCTCGAGGACGAGCAGTGGATCACCCCGGAGAACCGCTACCGGGCGCTGTCCACCGCCGTCGTCGAGGCCCGCGGCGAGTACGTGGGCATCGACCTGTCCCGCGAGGACCACTACGCGCCCGACTTCACGGACATCGCGCCCGAATCCACGTGCACGTCGATGCAGCTGCACCTCCAGGTGGCGCCCAACCGCTTCGCGGACGCGTGGAACGCGTCGCAGGCGATCGCCGGCGTGCAGATCGCGATGGCGGCGAACTCGCCCCTGTTCCTGGGGCACCGGCTGTGGCACGAGTCCCGCCTGCCCGTGTTCGCGCAGTCGATCGACACCCGCACCCCGGAGCTCGAGCATCAGGGCGTGCGTCCGCGCGTGTGGTTCGGCGAGCGGTGGATCACCAGCGTCTTCGACCTCTTCGAGGAGAACGTCCAGTACTTCCCGCCGCTCCTGCCGGAGACCCGGGAGGCATCGGGCCGTCCGATCCTCACCGACAACGGCACCCCGTACCTGCATGAGCTCAACCTCCACAACGGCACGGTCTGGCGGTGGAACCGGCCGATCTACGCGCCCGGTCGGCGCAGCGCCCACATCCGTCTGGAGAACCGGATCCTGCCGGCAGGGCCGACGACCGTGGACATGGTCGCGGATGCCGCGTTCTACTACGGACTCATCGCCTTCCTCGTGCGGGAGAACCGGCCGGTGTGGTCGCGGATGACGTTCGCGGAGGCGCAGGAGAACTTCGAGAACGGTGCCCGCGACGGGATCGGCGCGCGCCTGACGTGGCCGCGGCACGGCACGATGGACGTCGCAGAGCTGGTGCTCGAGACGCTCGCCCCGCAGGCACGTGAGGGACTGGAGCAGCTGGAGGTCGATGAGGAGGTCATCGACGAGTACATCGGGATCTACGAGGCCCGGGCCCGCACGGGCCGCAACGGCGCCTGGTGGCAGCGGAAGGCGCTCGACGCGTTCGCCGGGCGCGCACCGGTCGGCTCGGTCGAGCGGGAGGAGGCGCTGCTCAAGGTGGTCCGCCTCTACACGCAGAATCAGCAGGACGGCCGTCCCGTGCACACGTGGGAGCTGCCGGGGGAGTGAGCCGCGTGTGCGGCTCACGTGCGGTCCCATCCCCCTAGGTGCGTGGGTCAGTATTCACCGGCACCCACGCCGGGGCGCGCAGACCCAGCCACGAGCCCTTGCGAAACGCTTCCACCAGATCCCTGCGGAGCACTCGTGGGGAGGGGAGAATGGTGGGATGAGCACCAGTGGTGAGGAACTCTTCACGCTCGACGCGCAGTCGCCGGATTCCCGCCCTCGGCAGTCGCCGGCGGGTGAGGCAAAGCGCTTCCGCGAGTACGACCAGTCGCAGCAGTTCCTGCTGCCTCCGAGCCTCGATGACTGGCTGGCTGTTGACGACGAGGCCCGGTTCATCTCCGAGATCGTCGATGACGTCCTCGATCTGACCGATATCTACGCCTCATACGAGAAGCTGCGGGGAGCTCCACCGTACGATCCGGCGATGATGCTCAAAGTCCTCCTCTACGCCTACTCCACCGGCATCACCAGTTCCCGCAAGATCGAACGCGCCTGCCAGCGAGACATCGCGTTCCGCTGGCTGTCGGGCAACCAGACCCCGGATTACCGGTCGCTGGCCCGGTTCCGCAAACGCCACCTCGATGCGTTTGGGGCCGTGTTCACCCAAGTGCTGGCGGTGTGCGCGCAGGCAGGCATGGTCAAACTCGGTCGGGTGGCCCTGGACGGGACGAAACTCCATGCCGATGCCTCGAAGCACAAGGCGATGAGCTACGACCGGATGGATGCCAAGCTCCACGCCTTGCAGGCTGAGGTCGAGGCCCTGGTGGCTGATGCTGAGCGGACCGACGACGCGGAGGACGCCCAGTACGGCGAGGATCAGCGCGGCGATGAGATCCCGGCCGAACTCAAGGACCGGACTCGGCGGATCGCGAAGCTGCAGGCGGCGAAAGCTGATCTGGAGGCCGATGCGCAGGCAAAGGCCGGGCAGAAGGCCCGGGACAAGGCCGCCACAGCACAGAAGTCCCCGGCCGAGCAGGAGCAGGCCGCCGAAGATGCTGCCGACCAGGCGGTGCCGGAGCCCAGAGCGCAGCGGAACTTCACCGATCCCGAAGCCCGGATGATGAAGACCAACCACGGGTTCGACTACGCCTATAACGGCCAAGCCATCGTTGATGACACCAGCCAGGTCATCATCGCTACCGATCTGGGCCAGCAGGCCACCGACGTTCAGCAGTTGATTCCGATGCACGAGACCATGACCGACCAGCTGCGCCAGTCCGGAATCGAGGAGGATCCGGCAGTGTTCCTCGCCGATGCCGGCTACTGCTCGAAAGCCAACCTGGCGGCCGCCGACCAGTGGCCGGCCACTGCGCTCATCGCCACCGGCAGGGAGCTGAAGGGCGAGACATTCACCACCGCCCAGGACCCGCTGCCCGAGAAAGCAACTGCGCGGGAGACGATGGCTCACCGGCTCCGGCAACCCGACGGGCATGAGCATTACGCGCGCAGGAAAGCCATCGTCGAACCCGTATTCGGCCAGATCAAGACGAGGCAACGAGCCGGGCAGCTGCGCCTGCGAGGGCTGGCGGCGGCCAACGGTGAGTGGGTACTGCACGCTCTCTGCCACAACCTGCGCAAACTCCGCCTGGGCAGTGTCTTTCAGGCCGGGAAAGGGGCCGTGACCCCGGCCTGACGAGCCTTTCCGGGCATCCGTGGCCGGTTTCTGGGCCTGCGCACGTGCCAGTGGCCCCCTGAGGACGCACTCTGTGGGCTTTACGCAGCGTTATGGAAGCTCGAGCGATCGGGTTGAGCCCAGGGCCGATCGATGCACGTAAGCCTTCAACCCGTTTCAGACCCACGCACCTAGAGTGGTGGACATGGAGCAGACTGCACGTATGAAGCCCACGATCTCCCGCCGTTCGGCGAAGGTGCGCCCCTTCGCCGTCATGAATATCCTCAACCGCGTCTTCGAGATGCGGTCGCAGGGTCGTGACGTCATCTCACTCTGCGTGGGTGAGCCGTCCCAGGGCGCGCCCGCAGTCGTCCGCCGCCGAGCCGCCGAGGTCGTGCTCGACGGGACCGGCCTGGGCTATTCGGAGGTGTTCGGGATTGTCCCGCTGCGGGAGCGGATCGCTGAGCACTACAAGCGCTGGTACGACGTCGACGTCCCGATCGAGCGCATCGCCGTGACCAGCGGATCGTCCGGTGCGTTCGACATGGTGTTCCTCGCGAGCTTCGACGCAGGCGACCGGGTCGCGCTCGCCACCCCCGGCTACCCCGCGTACTCGAACATCCTCCGGGCGCAGGACGTCGAGGTCGTCGAGCTGCCCTGCGGCCCGGACGTCCGGTTCCAGCCGACGGTGGAGATGCTGGAGGCCGCGCACAGCCAGGCCCCGCTCAAGGGCCTCATGCTCGCCTCGCCCGCGAACCCCACCGGCACGATGATTGAGAAGCCGGAGCTCGCCGCGCTCACCGCGTGGTGCGAGTCCAACGGCGTGCGGCTCATCTCCGACGAGATCTACCACGGTGTGACGTTCACGGACTCGCACGGGACCTCGGCGCTGGAGTGCGGTGACGACGCAGTCGTCATCTCCTCCTTCTCGAAGTACTGGGGGATGACGGGGTGGCGGCTGGGCTGGGCGATCCTGCCGGAGGACCTCGTCGCCCCCTGCGATGCGATCGCGGGGAACCTGTCGCTGTGCCCGCCGGTGCCGGCGCAGCACGCGTGCGTCGAGGCCTTCACCGACGAGGCCTACGAGGAGTGCGATGCCGCCGTGGTGGGGTTCGCCACCGCGCGCCAGCACGTGCTCGACGCCGTCGACGACCTGCAGTGGAAGGACATGGCCCCGGCCGACGGGGCGTTCTACATGTACTTCCGCGTCGATGACGTCCTGGGGCCCTACGCCGATGCGTCGGACTGGTGCGCCGGCCTGCTCGAGACGGAGGGCGTCGCGCTGGCGCCCGGCGCCGATTTCGATCCGATCAACGGCCACAATGCCGTCCGGCTGTCGCTGGCCGCGGGACCGGAGAACATCGCCGAGGCGCTGGTCCGGATCCGCCGCTTCCACGCTTCGCTGGGCTGAGGACGGGGGAGACCGTGGCGCATTCCGAGGAGCGACGGGGGAGTCTGACGCGCGGCCACACCGGTGTGACGGCCGCGGACGTGAAGACGACGCAGACCGACGTGGATCCTGCCGCGTGGGTGGAGCAGCTGGAGTGGCCGCGCCGGCGGGAGCACGGCCGCCTGCTGCTCGAGGTGTTCGGGCGGGTCACGGGCGAGCAGCCGGTGATGTGGGGGCCGACGATGGTGGGGTACGGCGAAGTGCACTACGTGTCCTCGGCGGGTCGCGAGGGCGACTGGTTCCTCGTGGGCTTCAGTCCCCGGAAGGCGAACATCTCCCTCTACGGGCTGCAGGGCTCGGCGCGCTCCGACGAGTTGCTGGCGCAGCTGGGCAAGCACCGGGTCGGTGCGGGATGCGTGTGGATCAACAAGCCGGAGGACGTGGACCTCTCCGTGCTCGAGGCCCTCATCCGGGAGACCTGGGCAGCGGTGGAATGAGACGACCACCGGGTCCGTGACAGGATGCAGAGATGACGAAGGCCATCGTGATCGGCAGCGGCCCCAACGGTCTCGCCGCCGCAGTGACCCTCGCCCGGAACGGGGTCGAGGTCACGGTTCTGGAGGCGGCGGACGAGGTGGGCGGCGGCACGCGATCCGCGGAGCTCACCGTCCCCGGCCTGCTCCATGACGAATGCTCAGGATTCCACCCGCTCGCCGTGGACAACGTATTCACCCGGTCCGTCGATCTGGCGGATCACGGTCTGCGCTGGTCCCGGCCAGATGTCCAGTACGCCCATCCGCTGGACGGGGGCGGCGGAGCAGCGGTCTGGCAGGACGTCTCCACGACGGCACGGCACCTGTTCGATGACGGGGCACGGTGGGCGCAGGTCTTCGGGACGCTGGCGACGCACTTCCCCGACATCGCGGATGACTTCCTGCGCCCGATGCTGCGTGTCCCTCAGCATGTCCTGAAGCTCGGGATGTTCGGGGCGTTCGCAGGCCCACCGGCGTCGTGGGTCGCCCGGCTGTGGCGGACAGAGGAGGCGCGGGCACTCTTCGCCGGTGCGGCAGCGCACTCGTTCCGGCCGCTGGATTCTCTGCTGTCCTCGGCGATCGGGGTGGCTCTGGGAACCGCCGCGCACACGTACGGCTGGCCGGTGGCGGAAGGCGGTTCGCAGAGCATCGCCCGTGCGATGTGCGCGTCGCTGGAGAGCTCCGGCGGGACAGTGGAGACGGGGATCCGAGTCGACGCACTCGCCGATCTGCCTGCTGCGGACATCGTCATGCTCGATACGAGCCCCGCAGCGGCAGTCCGGATCGTGGGTGACGCGCTGCCGCGACGGGTGGCGCGGGGACTGAGCCGGTTCCGACACGGTCCCGGTGCATTCGTCGTGAACTTCGCCGTCGAGGGCGGGATCCCGTGGACCTACGAACCAGCGCGTCGCGCCGGCACTCTTCACCTGGGCGGGCGCTTCGACGAGATCGCTGCTGCCGAGGCCGCGATCAACCGGGGGCTCATGCCGGAGAAGCCGTTCGTCCTTCTGGGTCAGCAGTACCTGGCGGACTCGCAGCGTTCGCGCGGCGGTGTTCATCCGGTCGACGCCTATGCGCACGTCCCGGCCGGCTACGACGGCGATGCGACGAGGGCCATCGAAGACCAGATCGAGCGCTTCGCTCCCGGCTTCCGGGACCGTGTCATCGCGCGGAACGTGCGCACCACGACTGAGGTCGCAGCCGTCAACGCGAACTTTGTGGGCGGCGACATCGTCAGCGGCGCGAATTCGGCACTGCAGCTGGTCTTCAGGCCGCGGCCCGCTCTGGATCCCTACTCGTTGGGAGTGCCGGGGCTCTTCCTCTGCTCGGCGGCGACGCCACCGGGTGCAGGAGCGCACGGCATGGCCGGGTACAACGCGGCGATGTCCGCGCTCGCGCAGTGCGGTGGCGATCGACGAGCATGAGCAGCGTCGATGGGCAGGCGACGGCGTGCCTCGTTCCCATCGGCGACCGGATGAACGGCTGAGATCCAGGAGGAACGGATATGACCGAGACAGAGCACAATGCCGAGCAGCGCGATGCGGAGCGCGGCGCTGAAGCCGCGCCGACCATCTTCATGACGGGAGGAAGCCGCGGGATCGGGCTCGCGATCGCCACGAAGCTGGCGGCAGGAGGCGCGAAGGTCGCGCTCATGGCGAAGACGGATACACCGGACCCTCGCTTGCCGGGCACGGTGCACACTGCCGCGGCGCAGATCGAGGAAGCCGGGGGACAGGCGCTTCCGATCATCGGAGACGTGCGGGACGACGTCGCGGTCGGTGAGGCGATCGCACGCACGGCGGAGCGCTTCGGCGGGATCGACATCGTCGTGAACAACGCGTCGGCCATCGCGCTGCAGGGCTTCGGTGAGTTGTCGATGAAGCGCTACGACCTCATGCAGGACATCAACGCGCGCGGCACGTTCAGCGTGCTCTCCCATGCGCGGGAGCATCTGCTGAAGTCCGCTCGTCCGCGCGTGCTCACACTGTCGCCTCCGTTGGCGCTGGAGTCGCAGTGGTTGGCGGAGTACGCGCCGTACACGCTCAGCAAGTTCGCCATGACGATGCTGACGCTCGGGTTCGCGGAGCAGCACCGTGCTGAGGGTGTCGCAGCGAGCTGCCTGTGGCCGCAGACCCTCATCGCCACGGCGGCAGTGCAGAATGTGGTCGCAGGTGACGAGGGGATGAAGTCCGCCCGCCGCCCGGAGATCATGGCCGATGCCGCGGCACGGGTCCTCTCGATGTCGGCGGATGAGGCGAACGGGCAGTGCTTCGTCGACGAAGCGGTGCTGCGGGATGCGGGGACCAGTGATTTCTCGCAGTATCTGTTCGAGGGGGCGACCGAGGAGAGCCTGGAGAAGGACCTCTTCCTCTGAGCGGACGGTTTCTCTGTGCTGGCGGTTCCCCTGAGCGGACGCCGCCGTGCGGTGCTGGCGGGCGGCTGACCCGTCAGCCTGGCACGTTGATTCAGCAGTTCGGCACAGTGAGTCGACATTCCTGCACACGGGACAGGTGATTCCTGTGCAGGATTGATGGGTCAGTCGAGCTGAGGCGTCCGTCCGACGGCGACGCGTGCGGGGCCGGCGAGGACACGCGCTCCCGGCGGATCACCGCTGCGGCGGCCCGCTCAGTCGTCCTCGGGGTGCTCCAGTGCGTGATCGAGTGCGTCGATGAGGATGTGCGACACGTGCGCGTCCTTGAAGGAGTAGATCGCCTCACGCCCCACCCGGTCGACGTCGACGAGGTGCAGGCTGCGCAGCTGCTTGAGATGCTGCGAGACGAGCGGCTGCGACAGTCCCGTCTCGTCGACGATCTCCGTCACGCTCGCCTCTCCTTGCGTGAGGACGAGGAGGATGCGCAGACGAGAGCTGGCAGCCAGAGCCTTGAAGACCTCGGCGGTCCGTTCGATCGCAGCTGCGTCATAGGGGGGCGTGCGGACTTCGCCGACCTCCGGCTCGCAGATCTCGACGGGACCGGGCTGCGCGCCGGAGGGAGGAATCGCCGTCGGGCCGCGGCGCAGACCGCTGCCCGCTGTCCCGCCGACGGAGGAGTACCGGGCGCGGTCCTGCGACCCGCGTGTCTGATCAACCATGGGCTGAATCGTATCGCTCCGCTGACCGATCGTGCCGGGAGCGTCCTCCGCGCCGCCGCACCACGGGCCGGTTTGGACCGCCACCGCGCGCCTGGCAGGATTGTGGCATGCGTTACATCGTCGCGATCGCCGCCGCCGTGCTCGTGCTCCTGCTGCTCGCGGCCACGACCGGCTTCGGAGACTGGCCCCGACCGTGGGGGCCGCTGTCCCGCGGAGCGGTGGGAGGCGTCATCGCGATTGGTGTCCTGATCATCTGGGAGCAGCTCTATCCCCGCGAGGACTCGCTGACGGACGAGGAGAAGGAGCGGATCGCACGCGAGGACGCCCAGGGCGTGAGTGTGGTCAACACGGTGTCGGGCGACTCGGCGTCGGACGGCCCGGTGTCGGGTGAACCGGTGCTGGATGACGCGGACGGCCCGGTCCAGGACGAGGCCGCCGCCGAGGTCCCGGAGACCGCCGCCGGGACCTCCGCGGCCGCGATGGACCAGTCCGCGTCCGCTGAGGCGGGGGCCGGTCCCACCGACGGCGCTGCGCCTGCGTCGGACCCGGACACTGCTCCTGCCCCCGTCGACGACGAGGACCCCCGCACCTGAGTACGAGGGTCCTGCAGCCGGCCCAACCGGTCCAACCGGCCCAGCCGGGTCAGCCGACCCAACCGGTCCAACCGGCCCAGCCGGGTTAACCGGCCCAACCGGGCCAGCCGGGTCAGTCGATGGGATCGACGTCGTCGTTGTCCGCGAGCAGTTCGTCGGCCAGCGGCTCCCACTTGTCATAGGCATCGGGGAACGCGGATCGCTGCACGGCCTGCGCTGCGGCTCCCGGGCCCATGTCCTCCCAGCCGGCGATATCGTCGAGGCCCGGGTTGGTGACCTCGTCGTTCGTGCCGAAGAACGACTGGGTCGCGTGGACGGGGTCCGTGACGTCCTCCTGTGAGCCCCAGCCCATCGACGGCCGCTGCTGGAAGAGTCCGGCGGAGTCGCGGTCGCCGCCGTCCAGGTTCTCGAGGCTCGACTCCTGCATCGCGGTCATGAGCGCGATCGTGATGGCCTCCTCGGAGACGTCATCGGCCTTCCCCGTGCCGATGATCGTCCGAGCGTTGTCGACCTGCTCCTCGGAGAGGCCCGAAGCCGTCACGTCAGCGGCTGCGGCTGCGACGCCGCTGTCCGCGGGGGCCGCGAATGCGGAGGAGGGAGTGAGGAGGAGGCCTGCTGAGAGGGCTCCGGTGGTGAGGGCGGCGGCCAGGAGGCCCGTGCGTGTGACGGCCTTCCGAGACGAATCCGGCATAGGGGCTCCGTTCAGGATGTATGGGGTTCAGGGCGCACGCGCTGTGCTCGTGCTCGGCGAGGTCGATGGGCGACGACGCGGAGACCACGGTGACAGCCGCAGAACCCCGGTTTCAAGCGGCTTGAACGCGTTCGACCGCGTGAGGGGCCCTGCGTGGACGGCGAGCCCAGAATGCTGAGCGAAGCATGTGAAGCATCCCGAGGCGCCGTTACCGCATTGTGATGCGGAACGAGCGGACCCGCGATTGAGCGCGCAGAAGATAACGAATTGATAACTGTCAAGGTGCTCCGTGTTCACTCAGCGACCGCTGGACACAGGGGGACCCCGGGTCGGAACGACCCGGGGTCCCCCTGTGTGATGAGCGTCGGTCACGGACCGTTCAGGCGGTACGGGACACAGGTGTCATCCTGCCCGTACGGATCCGCGCTCTCGCACTCCACGGCGCGGCTGGTTCCCGCCTGCTCGAGACCGCTCCACGAGGTCACGGACTCCTCTGCGAGTGGTCCGGGGTGTCACGCGATGGGTGCGACATCGCCGTTCTGGGAGAGCAGGTCGCGTGCGAGCTCTTCCCACTGGGCATAGAGGTCCGGGTACGCGGACCTCTGGACGGCCTGCGCGGCGTCTCCCGGCGCCATGGACTCCCAGCCGTCGATCTGCAGCAGCCCGGGGTTCGGGCCCTCCGGGTTCACTCCGTAGAAGGACTTCGAGGAGTAGACCGGGTCCATGATGTCCTCCGGGGTCCCCCATGCCATCGCGGGGCGCTGCTGGAAGAGACCCAGCGAATCGCGGTCCCCGTAGTCGAGGTTGAGCATGCTCGACTCCTGCATCGCTGTCATGAGCGCGATGACGATGCCCTGGTCCGGGATGTCGGCACCCCGTCCCACAGCGATGATGGTGCGGGCGTTCTCGACCTGTTCGGGACTGAGCTGCGCCACGGTCGTGTAGGCCTCGATCCGCTCGGTGTCGGTTGCGTTGAAGGGGGTGAGCGCGCTGCCCGAGGTCTGGCTCGCAGCGGTGGTCGGCTCGGCTGACGGTGCGGCCTGGGCGGAGGAGGGGAGGAGCAGCGGGGCCGCGGCGAGGGCTCCAGCGCTCAGGACGGTTGCGGCGATGAGTCCCGTGCGTGTCACGGGGCGTGTCGACTGTGTCGACATGTCGGATTCTCCTGTCGTCTCCGTGTGGAGCGGCGGGGCTTCGCGCGGTGAGCCCGCCGCTGGTGTCAGGTGCATCCGGATGCGGAGACCACGCTCGCAAAGCGGACGGACGCGCACAAGAGGCCCACACGTCCTGGACCGTTCCGGGCCGGTCCTGGAACGGTCCAGGACAGGAGAGGGGAATGGTGTGCGCCCAACTCCTGTGAAGTGCGTCTCCGTGGACGTGACCGCGTCGTGATGCGGCGAAGGGCGTCCTGGTGAGAGGGCATGCAGAAGGTCACAGTGAGGTCACTGGGAAAGTCCTCACCATTGGCCGATCAGTGCCTGGTCGTGCCGTTTCCGCACAGCCCCCTCGCCGGCCGCGTGGGTCACGCGAGTGAGTCGAACAGCTCCTTCGCCAGGATGAAGCCCGCCCGCGCCTCGTCGACGAAGGCGTCCCGCTGCGCCTCTGTGAGCGGCGCAGCGTCGAGCGCTGCTCGGTACTGGTCCTTGTACGGCTTGTGCTTCTCGATTCCCTCGAAGCGCCATGTCCGCAGGGACTCCGCGGGCAGGTCGTAGTGCCGGGCCGCGAGTCTCCCGATCACCTGGCCGCCCGACAGGTCGCCCAGGTAGCGCAGGTAATGGTGGGCGAAGTAGCGCTCCGGGGCGTCCTGCGGAAGAGCCGCAAGGCGGTCGACGTACGTGCGGGTCGCCGGGGTGGCCGCCGCGGGAGCGGTTCCGGTCCGCAGGTCCGCGAGGTCGGCCTCGAGGGCGGCGACGCGGTCCAGGCGCGGATCCAGCACGCCCGCGAGCTCCGGCGAGTCCGCGAACCTCGCCTCCGTCGCCTCGAGGGCGCGGTAGAGATGGAGGTACTGCTCGAGCAGTGAGACATAGGCGTCCCGGTCCAGCTTCCCTCCCAGCAGGTCGCCCATGAAGGGCGAGTTCTCCGCCTCGTCGTGCGCGTCCTGCGTCTGGGACTTCACGCGGGTGGAGAACGCAGTGTCCGTGGGAACGGCGTCGACAGCGGTCATGGAGGTCTCCTCAGAGGTGTGGTGGTGTGTGTGGCCGGTGTGGTCAGTGGTCTCCGTGCTGCGGTGCACGCTCATACGAACATCCTCGGATCGAGCCCCAGTCTTCTCCGGAAGTAGACCACTGAGGTGATCGTCGCCGCAAGGCCGGCCCCCGCCGTGATCCCGCCGATGACGATCGCGCGAGTGGGCAGCGAGGAGTCGCCCGCGGCCTGCTGGGCCATATCCGAGAATGCGGAGCGGTCCTCGTCGAAGTCCGCGGCTGACGGGTCGGACGCACCGTCGGGAGCGCCGCTCCCGCTTCCGGCCCCGCCGCCGGTGCCGCCCGTTCCCGAGGCCGAGCCCCCGGCACCCGGACCGGCACCCGGTGCGCCGTCGCCGGCTCCCGCTGCGGCGGAGCCGCCTCCGCCCTCGCCCGAGTAGTCGCCGGGTCCGGAGTCGTAGTCGTCGGAGAAGGCCACGGTGAGCGGTTCGGTGGGCTTGTACGGATCCCGTGCGCCGCCGGAGGTGAACCAGTAGGAGAACTGTCCCGTCTCGTCCTGGAAGTCGACGAAGTCGCTGGGGAACGAGCCCCAGTGGGCGTCGTTCTCGGAGCTCTGGGGAGCCTGCCCGGTCGGGTTGCCCTCTTCACCGCCCACCCGGCTGTCACCGGCGTCCGCTTCACCTCCGGAGCCGTCGTACGACACGCCCAGGTATTCGGGAGTGACGGTGAACCCTCCGTCGGAGTCGGCCTCGTCGGTGTCGATTCCGCGCACGTTCGCGAGAGTGACCTGGCGCTCCTCGAGCTCGCCCCACTGCGACGCGTCGTACATGGAGGCACCATAGCCGCCGACCGTCGCCGTCACGGTTCCGCTGCCGCTGCCATCGATCTCGAGGACGGGGTCCTCGGCCCACCAGTAGGTCATGCCGCCGTAGAAGACGACGGTGAAGCTGCCGTCCCACTCGATGCGCTCGCCGCCGTCGTCCAGCTGCTCGCGCTCGCCGCCGGTGATGACGACCTGCTGCTCGGACCACTGGTCCTTGCCGTTCGTCGACAGCGGGGTCCCGTTGCGGTCCAGGCACTTGTTCGACCAGTCGGCTGCGGTCCATCCGCCATCGGCGGTCGCCTTCCGGATCGACGTGTTGCCTTCGGAGGTGCTGTAGAGCGAGTCGTCCGCCCAGACCTGCGAGGATCCGTAGTCGCCGGAAGCGCCGGCGGACAGGAAGTTGCAGCCGCCGAAGTAGGCGCCGGAACCGGCCTCGCGGTTCATCGCCCAGCGGAAGACCGCACCGTCGCCGGATTCAGGTGAGTCCTCGGATCCGCCGCGGTCGCCGTCGCCGCTGCCGCCATCGTCCGGAGGCTCCGGAGTGGGTGCGGGGGAGGGCTCTCTGTGCTCGGCGGTCGTGAAGGTGACGTACTCCCAGTCGCTGGAGAGGCCGTAGGAGCTTCCGGATTCGCCGTCGTCGTAGTTCATCGAGCGGACGCGGGCGGTGTAGGTCGTGCTCGGTTCGAGACCTGCGAACCGGGTCGACGTCACCGCGCCGTCGACCGTGCGTCCGGTCCATTCGGCGTCGTCACCGTTCTGCTCGCCTGCGGCCCACTGGGCCTGGTAGGCTGGCGGGACCTTGTCGTCCTGGTCGCCGGCGTCGTCGTCCTTCGCCCCTGTGGGGCGGTCCCATGAGACGGTGGACGAGCTGCTCGAATCGTCTGAAGCCTCGACGTTCTGAGGCTCCTTCGGAGTGTGGCCCGGATCGAGGTACTCGAGTGATTCCGTGGTGTAGTCGATCGTGATGGGTGCTGCGGTCTTCTTCGCATCGACCTGTCCGCCGGAGGTGTACCAATAGGCCGCCTGACCGGTCTCGACATTGAAATCGACCCAGTCCTGCGGGAACGAGCCCCACC
>NZ_FXZF01000037.1:0-13734 GCF_900169375.1 Brevibacterium sp. Mu109 | reverse complement strand
AATGGCCGACTCGAGCATCTGCGCGGGATCGCGCTTGGGTTCCGGAACCTGAGGCACTACATCGACAGGAGTCTGCTCGAAGCCGGCGGTTTCAGACCTCGACTACACCCTCGTTCGTGAAGAGCCGGGAATGGGCGTCGGTCTGTAAGGTCCTGCTGCGTGCATGGTGTCTTCCGTTCGTCGTCGCATCTCCAGTCTGACGGGTGAGGAACCTGTCCGTGTGTCCGCGCGGTGGCGGATCAGCCACACGGCCGTGACTCCGCCAAGCGGCGGTGCATCGTCAAGGGGCGGTGCGTCGGATCAGGATCGGATGCACAGGTCCCGGGCCGGGCGCGGGACGTAGGGTGGAGACATGACTGAGTACAGCGGACAGCAGCTCACGCACGCACTGCAGGAAGCCCAGCTCACCGACTGGCATGCGGCCGAGGACGGCCTGCGCACCCGCTTCAGCACGGGTGACTTCATGGCCGGACTGGAACTCGTCCAGCGGATCGCCGCCGTCGCGGAGGACGCGGGGCATCACCCGGATCTCCTGCTCACCTTCCCTCACGTCGAGGTCCGTCTCATCAGCCACGATGTCGAAGCCGTGACGGACCGGGATCTGCAGCTCGCACGGCAGATCAGCGAGCTCGCGGCCAGTGCGGAGATCGAAGTCGCCCCGACTGACTGACTGGACGAGCTGGGCTGGTTGGACGGACTGACCCGACCAGTTGGACGGACTGACCCGACCAGCCGCCTCGGCGGGGGTTCGCCAGCGCAGGCTGGGTCAGGGGCCGGACTGTGACTGTGTGCGCTCGATGGACGGAAGGTCCAGCAGGTCGACGGTCGTCGCTCCGTTCCGCAGCTGGTCCATGAACGCTGCTTCCTTCGCGACTCGTTCATCCGCACTCTCGAGTGCCTCTCGTGCGTGCTCGGCCGAGATGATGACGACCCCATCGGCGTCCGCGACCACGAGATCGCCTGATCGCACGGCCGCGCCACCCACTCTGATGGTTCCACCGAACTGTCCGAACCAGTCTTTCCGCGTACCGACTACGGAGGTTCCCGAGGAGAAGACCGGGAAGCCCATCTGGCTCATCGCCTCAGTGTCGCGCACGCCGCCGTCGATGATGAGGCCCGCGATGCCGCGCGTTCGGGCGGCGACGGCGAGCACTTCGCCCCAGTGCCCGTACTCGGCTCCCTGGACGTCGACCGTGAGGACGGTGCCGGACGGCGCCTGGAGCACGGCGTGGTGGAGAGCGAGGTTGTCGCCGCCGCGACCTCGGACAGTGAACGCGCGACCCGACACTTCCGCTCCCGGCCAGGCAGGCTGTAACGACGCGCTGCAGGCGAGGCTGTGCGTGGAGGCTTCGTACAGCGTTGCCGCGGAGTGTCCACGAGCCGCTGTGCCCTGCCGGTCGTCCACACGGCCGCAATCGTCCATGCTCCAAGAATGGCTCGACACGACGCGGGTGGGAAGAGCTGACGCTGAAGAATCGCTCATCGACCGGCTCGTCGCGTGTGCGCTAGCCTGACGGCGACCCAGCTCACGCCGCTGTGACGTCGTCGTGCGGTGCAGTACATCGTCGGCGGTTCCGCTTCGAAAGGCCACGCATGCTCTCGCGCTCCGATGTCCTCTCCGCCCACGAACGGGTGCGCGCCCACGTGCGTCGAACCCCCATGCTCGAGGTGGAGGGTGCCCACGGACGATTCCTCCTCAAGTGCGAGTACCTCCAGCACACGGGATCCTTCAAGGCGCGCGGTGCGTTCAACCGCGTGTTCGCGACCCTGGAGCGCGGAGAGCTGGACCCGGAGATCGGCATCGTGGTGGCCTCCGGCGGGAACGCGGGGATGGCGAACGCGTACGCCGCCCGCCGGGCGGGGGTCCCCGCGACGGTGTTCGTGCCGGAGACCGCCCCGCCGGTGAAGGTCGCGCGACTCGAGTCCTACGGTGCGGATGTGCGCCAGGTGGGAACGGAGTACGCGCAGGCCTTCACCGCCGCGATGGAACACACCGGACGCACCGGCGCCGTCTACTGCCACGCGTACGACCAGCTGGAGATCACCGCGGGTGCGGGCACGATGACGGAGGAGATCCTCGAGGACGATCCGGAAGTCGACACGATCATCGTCGCCGTGGGCGGCGGCGGACTGCTCGCCGGCACGCTCGCCGCGGCGGAGGGCCGGGCGAACGTCGTGGGCGTCGAACCGGAGACCGCCGCGACCCTCGCGACGGCTCTCGCGCAGGGTGAGCCGACGGACGTCGAGGTGGCGGGGATCGCAGCCGATTCCCTCGGTGCACGACGGATCGGCGACATCGGCTTCGACACCGCGCAGCGCGTCGGGGTGACGAGTCTGCTCGTCGATGACGAGGCGATCGTCGCGGCGCGCGCTGGACTGTGGGAGGACTTCCGGATCGCGGCGGAGCACGGAGCTGCCGCCGCATACGCTGCCCTGCTGTCCGGCGCGTACGTGCCGGCGGACGACGAGCGGGTCGCGATCGTGGTGTGCGGGGCGAACACGGACACCACGACGCTCTGAGTCGGGTCGCTGACACGAGCCAGCACGGCCGACTTCTGTCCTTCACACCCGCAGGTAGCGGCCTGTCACGCTGTCCGGGTCGGCGGCGATCTGCTCCGGCGTGCCGGTCGCGATGATCCGGCCGCCCGCGTCGCCGCCGCCGGGCCCCATGTCGATGACGTGGTCGGCGTTCGCGATGAGGTCGAGGTCGTGCTCGATGACGACGACGGTCCCACCCTGATCGACCAATCGCTGGAGCACTCCGACGAGCACGCGGACGTCCAGCGGGTGCAGCCCCACCGTCGGCTCGTCGAACACGAAGAGCGTCTGCTCCTGCCTGCGGTTCAGCTCGGAGACCAGCTTGAGCCGCTGAGCCTCGCCGCCGGACAGGGCAGGCGTCGATTCGCCCAGGGTCAGGTAGCCCAGGCCGACTTCGCGCAGACCCTCGAGTCGCGTCCGGACACGGGGCAGGTCGCCGACGTGCTCGAGCGCCTCCTCCACGGTCATCGCCAGCAGCTGCGGCAGCGACACGTCGTCTCCGTCCGCGCCCTCCGGCCCGCCGTCCTCGGCGCTCGTCGCCGACCGCCGCCTGTGCTCCTGCGCGTCCTGCCCGTAGCGGGTGCCATCGCAGTCGGGGCAGACGACGTCGATGTCCGGCAGGAACTGCACGTCCAAGGAGATCTGCCCGGTCCCGTCGCAGCGCGGGCACCGCAGCGAACCCGTGTTGTACGAGAAGTCTCCGGCCTTCAGGCCGGCGGCTTTCGCGGAACCCAGCCGCGCGAACACCTTGCGCAGCTCGTCGAGAGCGCCAGAGTACGTCGCGACCGTCGACCGCACGTTGATCCCGATCGGAGTCGCATCGACGACGTCGACCCGCTCGACGCCGGACGCGTCCAGCCGGGTGACGTGGGCGGGGGAGCCGGCCGGGGCCTCGGCGGCGGTTCCAGTGAATCCCTCCGCGTGCGCGGCTCCTGCCGCGGCGGACAGCGCGGGCACCAGACTCTCGAGCACCAGCGTCGTCTTGCCGGACCCGGACACGCCGGTGACGGCCGTGAGTCGCCCGCGGGGGATCGCGACGTCCAGCGCGTGGACCGTGTGGATCGGGTCGGTGCGCAGTCGGATGCGGCCGCGTGCGAACGTCTCCGCAGCAGGAGTGCGGGGGCGGGTGACGACGTCCTCGACTCCTGTGAGGAACCCGCCGATCCGCGAGTCCGGATGCGCGCCCACCTGCTCGACGGTGCCCTGCGCGACGACCGTGCCGCCGTGCCGGCCTGACCCGGGACCGATCTCCACGAGGTGGTGGGCGCGCCGCAGCACGTCGACGTCGTGATCGACCATGACGACGGAGTTCCCGCCGGACAGCAGGTCCTCGACGACGCCCACCAGGCCCTCGAGGTTGGTCGGGTGCAGGCCGATCGACGGCTCGTCCAGGACGTACAGGACGCCGGTCGTCTCATTGCGGACGGCCCGCGCGAGCTGGACCCGCTGCCGCTCACCGGTCGACAGGGTCGACCCGGCCCGGTCCAGCGCGAGGTAGCCGAGGCCCAGTTCGAGCAGCCGTCCGGCCATTCCGACGAAGGTGTCCGCGAGTCCGTCCGCCAGCGGGCGCATCTCATCGGGCACCCTGTCGGGCAGTCCGCGGACCCATGCGACCGTGTCCGTCAGCGGCTGGGCCGTCACGTCGCCGAGGCCGTCGTCGCTGATCCGCGGCGCCCTGGCCTGCGAGGACAGCCGGGTTCCGTCGCAGTCGGTGCACCGGTGGGCGGTGAGGAACCGGCTGACGCGGGACAGGCGCTTCTCATCGGTGGCGCGCTCGAGCTCCTTCGTGACCGTGAGGCGGGCGTTGCGGAAGGTGAAGTCGAGCTCGTGGAGGCCCTTCTTCGTCGAGACCTCGATGTGCTTCTTCTCCTCCGGGCCGTCGAGCACGATGTCGCGCTCGTCGTCCGTGAGGTCGCGCCAGGGGACGTCCGTGCGGACGCCGAACTCGCGCACGATCTGCGGCTGCACGTTGAAGCCGAACATCTGCCACGGGATCACGGTCCCGTCGTCGATGGTGAGCGCCGGGTCGCGGATGAGGGAGTCGTCGTCGACGCGGCGGACGGTGCCCGTGCCCTCGCAGGTGGGGCAGGCGCCGCCGGAGTTGAACGCGAGGTCCTCCGCTCCCGGGGCGTCGAATCGGATGCCGCAGGTCTCGCAGGTGAGCGTCTGCTCCGCCGCGACGGCGAGGGTGGGGCGGTGGTAGTGGCCGTCGGGGCAGGCGTGGGATCCCAGCCGGGAGAAGATCAGGCGCAGGACGTTCAGCAGCTCCGTGGACGTGCCGAAGGTCGAGCGCACACCGGGGATCCCGGGTCGCTGCCGCAGCGCCAGCGCGGCCGGTACGTGCGTCACCCGGTCGACGTCCGCGCGGGCCGACTGCCCCATCCGCCGCCGCGTGTAGGTGGATAGCGCCTCGATGTAGCGGCGCGAGCCCTCTGCGTAGAGCACCCCCATCGCCAGTGACGACTTCCCGGAGCCGGAGACTCCGGCGATCCCCACGAGAGTGTGCAGAGGGATGTCGACATCGACATCCCGGAGGTTGTGGACGCGGGCACCTCGGACTGCGATGACGTCCGGCTGTGCGGGGCGGCTGCTCATATGGACTCCTTCCGCCGCCACCGTACGCCGAGACCGGCGCCTCCGTACGCTGAGCCCGGCGCTGCGCGCGCCGGACCGTCGTCACACCCCTGCGGAGTCGAACGCGATCTGATCGGCCTCCCGCAGGATGCGGGCGCTCTCGTCGAGCAGCGACTGCTCCTCATCGGTGAGCTCAGGCTCGAGGATGCGCACGGCTCCGTCATGGCCCAGCACCGTCGGGAGACCCACGAACGTGCCGTACGTCGACTGGTAGGAGGCGACGGCCATGATCGCGTGGCTGTTGTCGACGATCGCCTCCGCGATCTGCGCGACGACCGCGCCGATGCCGTGCTGGCTGGCTCCGATGCCCTCGATGATGGAGATGTTCGAGTACTTCACGGCCTCGCGGATGCGGTCCTGGACGACGGCGACGTCCTCGCCGGTCTCCTCGATGAGGTCCAGGACGCGCCTGCCGCCCACGCGGGCGGTCGACCAGGCGTACACCGCCGAGGTGCCGTGCTCTCCCAGCACCACCGCGTCGACCTCGCTGGCGGGCACGCCCAGCTCCTGCCCGACCCGGTAGCGGAACCGGATGGTGTCGATCGTCGTGCCGGAGGACAGGATCGTCATCTCCGGGGCGAGGCGGCGGGCCAGCGCGGCCAGCGGGTCCGGCGGATCCGTGACGACGAGGACCGTCGCGGTCGGATCGACCTCCTTCAGCTGTCCGATCATGTCCGCATACGCGCGGGCGTTCGCGGGGATGAGCACGCGGCGCCCTGCATCATCGGAGCGATCCGTGGCTCCGCCGTCCTTCTCGTTCACCCCGGCGGTGATGATGACGAGGTCCGCGCCCTTCAGATCCTCGTAGTCACCCGCGCGCACGCGGGCGCGAGAGGTCGCCGCCGCAGCATAGGTGAAGTCCTCCGCGAGGCCCACGGCCTTCGCATGGGTGCGATTGACGAGGATGATCTCCGGGTCCAGGCCCGTCGGTGCGATGAGGGAGGCGACGGTGGCCGCCGTGA
The DNA here is from genome assembly GCF_900169375.1 of Brevibacterium sp. Mu109. Classification (NCBI taxonomy): domain Bacteria; kingdom Bacillati; phylum Actinomycetota; class Actinomycetes; order Micrococcales; family Brevibacteriaceae; genus Brevibacterium; species Brevibacterium sp. Mu109. The sequence goes on along the minus strand of NZ_FXZF01000037.1, from coordinate 7,600 downwards.
CGGCGCCTGCGCCGATGATGCCGATGCGCTTCAAGAGGTGACTCCTCGTCGTCGGGGGGGGGTGACGTTCTGGGAACAGCCTATACGTCGTGCATTCCGGTGAGCGAATGCACGATTCTGCACAGTGAAATCGAAGAGCATGTCTTGTGACTGATATGATGAATCCATCATGCCATCAATAGACGCGCAGAGGCCCCTCTACGAGATCAAGGCGAATCTCTTCAAGGGCCTGGCCCACCCGTTCCGCATCCGCATCCTCGAACTGCTCTCCGAGGCCCACCATGTCGCAGTGCTCCAGGGCGACGGGTCCGTCGACGGGCCAGGCTCTGACGCGGTGATCGTCGAAGGTGCGAGTGCGGCCACGGGTGAGATGAACGTGACCGACCTGCTGCGCGCCACCGGGCTCGAGGCCTCGCATCTCTCCCAGCATCTCGCAGTCCTGAGGCGGCACCGGCTCGTCGAGTCGCAGCGCCGCGGCAGCCACGTCTACTACCGGCTGGCGCACGTGCGCGTCTCACGCATGCTCGCGGTCGCGCGGCAGCTGCTCTTCGACACCCTCGCGTCGGACGAGAAGCTGCTCTCCGATGCCGGTGACCTCCCTGTGGTGCATGGTCTGGAGCCCCGCGCCGATGAGGCGGCCGGTGAGACAGCCGTTGAGGCGGCCGATGAGAACAGCGATGAGAACACCGATGAGAGCGCCGAGCAGGTGGGCCGGTGACCGCCCAGGCTGTGCCGGCAGGGTCCTCGGTGTTCGCCCGCATGCGCGGGCACCTGCGCAGCCTGCGCCCGGGCCGGCGGGACTACGCGGACCTGCGCGCGACCTGGCGGGCGGATCTGGTGGCCGGCGTGACGGTCGGCATCGTCGCGCTCCCGCTGGCCCTCGGCTTCGGCGTGAGCTCTGGGCTCAGCGCGAGCGAGGGTCTCATCACCGCGATCGTCGCGGGCTTCCTCGCCGCCGTGTTCGGTGGGTCGAACGTGCAGGTGTCAGGCCCGACCGGCGCGATGGTCGTCGTGCTCCTGCCGATCGTCGCCTCCCATGGGGCGGGGGCGGTCGCGGTGGTGTCGATCCTCGCCGGGGTGCTCGTGGCACTCGCCGGACTGCTGAAGCTGGGGCGGACCGTGGGCGTCATCCCGTGGCCCGTCATCGAAGGATTCACCCTGGGGATCGGCGTCATCATCTTCCTGCAGCAGATCCCCTCGGTCACGTCGCCCGAGGGTGTGGGCGCCGGTGGCCACAGCACGAACGCGCTCGTCGCGGCTCTGCAGTCGATCGCGGAGGCGGACTGGGGCTACGTCGCGTGGGCCGTGGGTATCGCGGTCGTCGTCATCGCGTGCATGCTCGTGGCGGGACGCATCCATCCGTCCGTGCCCGGGTCGCTGCTGGGCATCGTCGTGGCGACCCTCCTCTGCTTAGCGCTTCCCACACCGCTGGCCGTCATCGGTGCGCTGCCGTCGGGGCTGCCCGCGCCGTCGCTGCCGACGTTCGACGTTGCTGCCCTGCCGGACCTCGCGGGGCCGGTCGTCGCAGTCGCGGCGCTGGCCGCGATCGAATCGCTGCTGTCCGCCCGCGTCGCCGCGTCGATGGCGAACACCGGTCCGTACAACGCGGACCGGGAGCTCGTGGGGCAGGGCATCGCGTCCGTGGGCGCGGGGCTGTTCGGCGGCATGCCGGCGACGGGGGCGATCGCCCGCACCGCGGTCAACATCCGTGCGGGCGCCCGCACGCGGCTCGCGTCCGTCGTCCACGCGGTCGTCCTGCTCTGCGTCGTGCTCTTCGCGGCAGGACCCGTCGGCATGATCCCGCTGGCGGCGCTGGCGGGGATCCTCATGCTGACCGCCTGGCGGATGGTGAACTGGGCGACGGCCGCGTCGATCATGCGGTCGACCCGGGCGGATGCCGCAGCCTTCCTGCTGACCGCGATCGTGACGGTGGCGTTCGACCTGATCATCGCGGTGGTCATCGGGGTCGTCGTCGCGGCGTTCTTCGCGCTTCGGAACCTGGCGCGGGTCACGCGGGTGACGCGCGAGGCCGTGCCCGGCGAGCCGGAGCCCGGGGACGAGAGGATCGCGATCGTCCGCTTCGACGGACCGCTGATCTTCGCGTCCGGCGACAGGATCTTCGACGAGGTGATGGCGTTCGACGACATCCACGTGGTCATCCTGCGCATGTCCTCCGTCGAGGTCATCGACGCGACGGGCGCGCATGTGCTGGAGGACATCGTGAAGTCGCTCGAGAGGCGCGGTGTCACGGTGCTCATCAAGGGTGTGCAAGCACGGCATGAGGAGCTCTTCCGCACCGTGGGCGTTCTGCGGGCGCTGCGGCACTCCCGTCACCTGTTCGACGACCTCGGTGACGCGGTCGTCCATGCGCGCAGCCACATCGAGCGGGCCGGTCTGCGGGGAGGCCCCGCACAGAGCGGAGGCTGAACGACCTCACCCCACCGGCGCCTCCCACACACGCTCGCCGCGCAGGCTCGCGATGACGATCGAGTCGCCGGAGACCGCGAGTCCGGACGGGCTTGCCTCCGCTGGCTCCCGCTGCTTGACGGGATCGACGAACTCATCGTCCCCGCCGATGCCCTCCACATCCGGCCACCCGTAGTTCGCTCCGGGTTCGATGATGTTGAGCTCGTCCCACGTGTCCTGCCCGAATTCGCTCGGGTAGAGGGTCCCGTCGTCCGCCCAGTCGAGCCCCTGCGGGTTGCGGTGGCCCAGGCTGTAGACGAGGGAGTCTGCGAACGGGCTGTCCTCCGGAACGCCGCCATCGGGCGTGAGGCGCAGGATCTTGCCTGCGGGCGACTCCAGGTCCTGGCCACCGCTCGTGAACGGTTCCGCACGAAATGGTGACGTGCGTAACATGGCGGGTGACCGATCGGCGCCGTCACGGAAGGTGCATATGACCACGATCGCGAATCTGAGTGTCTCGCTCGACGGCTTCTACACCGGGGCGGACCCGAGCGCGCACAATCCATTGGGCGAGGCCGGGGGGTGCTGCACCGGTGGTTCGGCCGCGACGTCGGGGATCGGGCGCAGCTCACCGCCGATGACATCCTGCGCCCCGAGTTCGAGCGGATGGGTGCGCTGGTCATGGGGCGGGACAGCTACGAGCACGCGCAGGCCTCGTGGGGGCCTCGGCCGCCGTTCGAGGTGCCGCTGTTCGTCGTGACCCACAGACCGCGGGCGGACGACGTGCGGGAGGGGTCGACGTTCCACTTCGTCGAGTCGTTCGAGGAGGCGTGGGCGCTGGCGCGCTACGAGGCGGACGACAGGGCGGTCGGACTCCACGGCGGAGGCGCGATCCGGCAGGGGCTGCGCGGTGGCCACCTGGATGAACTGCAGCTGCACCTCGTGCCGGTGCTGCTGGGGCGCGGTCGGAGGCTGTTCGACGATGTGGTCGAGGCGCCTGTGGGGCTGGAGATCCTCCGTGTGGCGGAAGGCCCAGGAGTGACGCATGTGAAGTATCGGGTGCGGCCTGGTGGGTGAGGGTCGTGCCCATCGACGGGGAGGGGCGCATCATGAGTGGTCGAATCGAGTGGAACAGCAGTCTCCGGGGTCAGTTCACGTGGCATTGGGATCACCTGCTCCGTGAGCGCCTGAGCGGCCTGACGGATGACGAGTACTTCTGGGAGCCCGTCCCGGAGTCGTGGAGCGTTAGGCCGCGAGGTGCGAGCACTGCTCCCGTCCAGGGCGGTGCGGGGGCTATGGCGATCGAGTTCGCGTTCCCGGAGCCCGTCCCTGCACCGTTCACGACCATCGCATGGCGGCTGGGCCACGTGATCGTGGGAGTGCTGGCGATGCGGAACGCCTCGCACTTCGGACGCGAACCGGTGGACTACTTCACCTTCGACTATGCGGCGACGGCGGACGGTGCACTCGCGCAGCTGGACGAGGAGCTCGCGCGGTGGCTGGCCGGAGTCGAGGCTCTGGGCGAGGACGGACTGGCCCGACCGTGCGGAGAGGCGGAGGGGCCGTTCGCGGAGGATCCGATGTCGCAGCTGGTGCTCCACATCCATCGCGAACTCATCCATCACCTGTCGGAGGTGTGCCTGCTGAGGGATCTGTATCTGCACTCGCGGGGAGACGCCGCAGGGTCCGGAGGGGGTGGCGGAGCATGAGCCGAACCGTGCAGGTCACGTTCGACGCGCGCGACCCGCGTGGGCTCTCCGCCTTCTGGGGCGAGGCGCTGGGGTACGCGCATCCGGCGCCGCCGGGAGTGGAGCTCTCACCCGGCGCGGATGCCATGGCCGCGTGGGATGAGTTCCTCGAGCAGGCCGGTGTCCCGCAGGACCAGTGGAACAGCTCATCCGCGCTGGAGGACCCGGACGGAGCAGGCCCGCGGATCTTCTTCCAGCAGGTGCCGGAGGGCAAGACCGCGAAGAACCGGGTGCATCTGGACGTGCGCGCCGCGCCCGGACTTGAGGGGGAAGAGCGGATGGAGGCGTTCGAGCGCGAGTGTGACCGCCTGGTGGCGCTCGGTGCGACGCGGCTGGAGCGCTTCGACCCCGCACCGCCGTTCAGCCACGGCTTCATCGTCATGGCCGATCCGGAGGGCAACGAGTTCTGCCTGGACTGAGGTCTCACACGGTGGCGTCGTCCGCTTCGCGCGGCTGATTGCAGATCCTCAGGGCCTCTGCCCTGTCGTGGATCGCCCGGCGCAGCGACGCGGGTTCGAGCACCTCGACTCCTGGTACTGCCATGAGCTGGGAGCTCGCGATCGCCACAGATTCCATCCGCAGGCGGATCTCCACGCGCTCGCCTCCTCTGTCCGCTCCTCCGATCGCCGTTCGGGTGCCCGCGCCGGGCACGGCCGCGACCAGGGCCTCGGCGGAGGCCGTCGGCAGCGACAGGCGCACCGGAAGCCTGGCGAGGGACGCTTCGAAGGCCCCGCGCGATTCTCGCCAGTACTCAGCCAGCGAGAAGTCCGCCGGCCTTGCAGCAGGCTCCGGGTGGACCTCGACGTGGGACATCCGGGAGAGCCGATACGTGCGCGGGGTGCCGCGCCGTGCGGCGACGAGGTACCAGCGATCGGTCTTGAGGACGAGGCCGAGCGGATCCACTGCACGATGTCGTGGAGAGACCTCCGCTGGCGGGGACCCGCTCGCGGCTGCGTCGACGGGTGGACGGGAGGTGTAGTCGAATGAGAGGCGTCGACCCTCCCAGACGCTGCGCGCCACCTCCGCCAGGGACGTGGGCCGGTCGGTCGGGGTGAACCACGCCTCGTTGTCGAGGAGGAAGCGCTCGTGGGTGTGCTCGGGGCTCGGCCCCAGTGTCGACCCGGCGGCCAGCATCTTGAGCCGTGCGGCGGTGAAATCGTCGTGCAGCCCGAGGTCCCGTGAGCCCGCCTCCCCGATGATCAGCGTCTGCAGTTCGACGGCTGTCATTCCGGTGACGGGTGAACGCCATCCCTCCACCAGTCCGACGCCGCCTGCTGGCCCGGTGCGGGTCCACACCGGCACGCCGATCTGCTGCAGCGAGGCGATATCGCGCTGGATCGTGCGTGTCGACACCTCGTGCCGATCTGCCAGTGCCTGTGCGGTGGTGGGACGTGCGTTCCCGAGCTCCAGCAGGATGGCGAGCATCCGTGAGGTCCTCATGAGCGAATCCTAGGCCATTCTCGACAGAGGGTGTCCGGAATGGCTGAGACGGTGGGTGGGCACTGGAGGAATCGATTTGGAGGGATCGACATGGAGGGACTCACTGTGGATGCATCACCACTGGACGACCGGATCGCACTGGTGACGGGTGCGACGCGCGGGGCGGGCCGCACGATCGCCCGAGAACTCGCCGCCGCTGGTGCGCACGTGTACTGCACCGGACGCTCCACGCGGGCGCACGCCTCGGACTATGACCGCGAGGAGACGATCGAGGAGACTGCGGCACTCATCACCGATGCCGGTGGGACGGCTACCGCGATCGCTGTGGACCATCGGGACCACGAGCAGGTCGAGTTGCTCATCGAACGGATCGAATCCGAGCAGGTGCGCCTCGACATCCTCGTGAACGACATCGGGGGAGAGGCATACGTCGATTTCGACGTCCCGCTCTGGTCCTTCGACTGGGAACGCGGGATGAAGCTGTTCGAGACCGGCTTCATGACCCACCTCATCACCAGTCATGCTGCTCTCGGTCTGCTCAGCCGGACCACGGGTGGGCTCGTCGTGGAGGTCACCGACGGCACTCGGGAGTACAACGCCCACCAGTACCGATCCACGGTCTTCCTCGACCTCACCAAGACGGCCGTCGACCGGCTGGCGTTCACCGAGGGGCACGATCTGGAGGCCCGTGGCGGTACGGCGGTCTCCGTGACACCGGGCTGGCTGCGCTCGGAGATGATGCTCGATGCATTCGGGGTCACCGAAGAGACCTGGAGGACGGCTGCCGAGGCGAACCGCGGTCGCGCCGATGCCGTGCCGCCGTACGACTTCGTCATCTCCGAGACCCCCATGCTGCTGGCGCGAGGAATCGCGGCGCTGGCCGCAGATCCGCAGCGGGCACTGTGGAACACCCGTTCGACGAGCTCCTTCGAGCTGGCTGAGCACTACGGGCTCTACGACGTCGATGGCTCACGGCCGGATGCGTGGTCGTTCATCGCGGCTCTGGGCTCGTCTTCCGCCGATGAGGTCGAGGTCTCCGACTTCCGTTAGGGGCATTGACCTGCGGACGCGTGACGACTCAGGGTGGAACGATGCTCATCGGATCGATCGTTGCCGCCGAGATCGCCTTCTGGGCGTTCCTCGTCGGAGGTCTGGCCATCAGATACCTCCTCGGTGCGCCCCGGGTGGGAATCGTGTTCCTGATCGCGACCCCGTTGATCGATCTCGCCCTCCTCGTCCTCACCTACATCGATCTGAGCAGCGGGAGCGATTCGAACTTCGCGCATGGTCTCTCCGCGACCTACATCGGCTTCACCGTGGTCTTCGGACCCTCCGCGATCAGAGCCATGGATGCGAAGTTCGCAGGGAAGGACCAGGAGGGGCCCAATGCCGAAACTGATCGGTCCTCGGTCGATGAGCAGCAGAGGATCTGGCGGCGTTGCTGCCTGGCCTCGGGAATCACCGGTGCCCTCCTCTTCGCCGGAATCGCGGTCGTTGGTCTCGCCGGCGCCTTCTGGTTGATCTACTGGTTGGTGGTCGTGGTCTCGATCGTCATCGTCTGGTGGTTCGTCGGGCCCGGTGTCGCCCGACGGCGAGCGAAGCAGCGCGGGTCGAGGATGGACGGCGACGAGAGGCCCGACGGCACCACCTGACCGAAGCGAAAGGTCTTGGAGGTTCAGAGGATCCGAGGCTGTCCTCGGTGGTTCATGAGCCCAACCGCGACATATCGGTCAGCACCATCCGCTCCGAGGTGTTCACCCTTACGACCCCCGGCAGCCTGCTCAGCTCGTGGTCCGGCGTGGAGTGGAAGGCGGTCATGCTGTCCGACTTCGGGACGTTGCGACTCTTCCCACTGCGAGTTCACTCGGGCGTCATTGATGGCTCTTCGCGGTTCGTGGTGAATGACCCTGCTGTGGCGGGTATTCACGCTACGGTTCTCGCGGCGCTGGTGAGCAGGATACGCGTCCGGTAGTTCTCCGCGTTGCGGAATCCGCGGCCGGTGCGTT
>NZ_FXZF01000023.1:0-49817 GCF_900169375.1 Brevibacterium sp. Mu109 | reverse complement strand
GGCTACTGGGAGTAGCCGCCAGGACGACAGGTGCCGGCCCCGAGCACACGCTCGGGGCCAGTACCACTCCCACCGAGCACCAGTACCAGGTACGTGGACTATCCGTACCAACCGACGCTACGCGCCAACCGGGGTGGCGTCGGGCAGCTCTTCGGCCGCGGCTGACTTGTAGCCGGCGAAGCCATCCATCGCGACGTCCTCAATACCGTGACGGAATGTCTGCGATTGGGCGGCCAGCCAGGTCTTGAAGACCTTCTTCGATCGGCCCTCAACGATGTCCAGCAGGCGGGAGGGACCGGTCTTGTCGCGGATCGGGGTGAGATCGATGATGACAGTGACGAACTTGCTGCCGAACGGGGTATGCCGCCACACATGCTCATCGACCCCGAGGACCCGGACACCGTCGAACCTGCTGGGGTCATCGACCAGCAGCTGTTGGCCGGTGGCGAGGATCGCGGTGTTGACGGTGTGCCACGCTGCGCCCAGGCCCGCAGCGATGCGGCTGATGGACATCCTGTCGATGACGAGGCATTTCAGCGCCCACAGCACCGCCGACCTTGACAGCTTCGCCCGCGGTGCGGCGATCCGGGTGAGGTCTTCCCGCCAGACGCGTGCGCAGGTCGGGCACCGGTAGCGGCGGACGCGCACGTGCAGGAGCGTGGGTCGCCAGCCGAGCGGGACATGGACAAGCCTGCGCACCGCGGTTCCGCGGGGGACGCCTTCCGTGCCGCATTCTCGGCACCAGGAGTCGGGATCGTCGGTGGTGGCGCGGCACTCCAAGACTGCTTGATCGACATCGATAGCTTGTCCTGTGATAGTCACGGCGTGGGTGTCGAGGAGGCAGAACGCGTCAAGATCGGGGGTCGTGAAGCTAGGCTTGCCCATGTCGAGGTCTTCCGGATGGAGAGTGTGAGAACTTCCATCTTCAGGGAGGCCTCGACGTCTACCCCGGCAGCGACACGGACGGATCCCCGGCACCAGGCTGTACACCCTCAATTACGAAGAGCCGCTTTCTGCTTCATCACTCCGGTGAGTGAATCGCATTGTGGGTTTTGTCCGGACAACCGACGACGGATTCGCTCAGTTGAGCGCGAGGAGGAGGCCTCGAACCATTCCACGTCGTGAGTGTCGCGTCCCGCTGAATGGAGGCACTGTCGCCGGAGCGAACTGCGACTGTGCGTGGCTGGAGTCGTGACTACCGAAGGGCTGCGCGGAGGCGGCGGGCGGCGGCTTCCGGGTCGTCGGCCTGGGTGATCGCCCGGACGACGACGATCCGCTGTGCGCCGGCGTCCAGGACTTGGCGCAGACGCTGCTCGTCGATCCCGCCGATCGCGAACCACGGCTTCGCGGGGTCCTCGTTGGTGACGCGGTCTGCATCGTTATTCTCCGCATGTGCGACGTCTTCGACGAAGCTCAGTCCGGTGGCCTTGCGGCCCGGCTTCGTGGGGGTCTCCCAGATCGGCCCGGTGCAGAAGTAGTCGACGTCCGGGTCGAGCCGTGCCGCCTGGGCCTGCTCGACCGTGTGCGTCGACCGGCCGATGGCGACCTCGTTGCCCAGCAGCTTGCGGGCCTGGGCGGGGGTGAGGTCCTGCTGGCCCACATGGAAGACATCGGCGCCGATGAGGGAGGCGACGTCCGCGCGGTCGTTGACCGCGAAGAGCTTCCCGTGCGCGCGAGCCGCACGAGCGAGGATCTCCAGTGCTGCGAGTTCATCGGCGGTGCCGATCGACTTGTCGCGCAGCTGGATGATGTCGACGCCGCCGGCGTACGCGGCGTGGAGGAAGCTCTCCAGATCTCCGGGGCCGGTGCGAGCATCCGTGCACAGGTAGAGGCGAGCGGTGGCGATGCGCGCGGCCCTAGCCTGCGCGTCCTCCCCAGCGGGGGCGTCTGTATGATGGCTCACGATCCACGAGTGTAGTCACGACGATGCACGCACTCGTGGGGATCGCGAACTCTGCGGGAGCCCTACGGGGCTGAGAGGGCCCCAGCGCCGACCGTCGAACCTGATGCGGGTCATGCCGCCGAAGGGAAGGATGAGAGCAGTGGAACCGTCGCACCCGGATGCGCCACGCAGCGATGTCGTCATCGTCGGCGCGGGGGTGATCGGCCTCGCCACAGCTTGGCGTCTGCGTGAGCGCGGACTGTCCGTCTCGATCGTCGACCCGGACCCGGGAGGAGCGGCCTCCCGTGCCGCGGCGGGGATGATCGCCCCGGCCAGTGAGGTCCAGTACCAGCAGCACGCCCTGTACCCGCTCATGCGCAAGGCCGCGTCCAACTACCCGGACTTCGTCGCCGGAGTCCAGGCGGCCTCGGGCCACGACGTGGGCTACCGCCGGACGGAGACCCTCGTGTGCGCCGGCACCCCAGCGGACCGGCAGGGCTTGGCCGAGCTCCGCGAGCACCAGAACGCGCACGGGATGGAGGTCGACGCGCTCACGGTCCGTGAGGCGCGCGCGCTGGAGCCGGCACTGTCTCCCCGGTTGGCGGGGGCTTTCCGTGCGGTGGGCGACCACCAGGTCGACCCGCGCAGGCTGGTGGCGGGTCTGATTGCGGCATTGTCCTCGCGGGAGCATCGCGCGCACGCCACGCTCGTCACGCAGGCGGCTGTCCGGCTGTGTGACGACGGCGGGGGAGTCGAGCTGGCGGACGGCTCCCGGATCGCCGCGAGGCACACGATCCTCGCGACCGGCCTGGGCAGCGACCTGTTCGCCGGCCTGCCCGCCTCCCCGGCGGCCGTGCTGCGACCGGTGCATGGCGACATCCTCCGCGCGCGGCTGCCGGACGGCGCCGCGCCGCTCCTCGAGCGCACGATCCGCGGCGTCGTGAACGGTGTGCCGGTCTATCTGGTGCCGCGGGCCGACGGCGAGATCGTCATCGGGGCGACCTCGCGCGAGGACGACCTGGCGGGCGCGAGTGCGGGCGGTGTGTACCGACTGCTCCGTGATGCCCAGACGCTCGTCCCTGCGGTCTGCGACCTGGAACTGGTCGAGGTCATGGCCCGTGCTCGGCCGGGCACCCCGGATGACGTGCCGCTGCTGGGACGACTGCGCGACGGCGATGGTGCCGAGGCACCCGGCCTCATCCTCGCGACCGGCGGCTTCCGGCACGGAGTGCTCCTCGCACCTCTGCTCGCGGATGCGGCCGCGGCGCTCGTCACCGGTGATTCTCGGGGGCCCGACCTCACAGGCGTCCTGCGAACCACCGACCCGTACCGCTTCCACCCGACAGATTGACCCTGGACACCGCTCAGGAAGGACCTTTCATGCCCACCCTCGCCGTCAACGGGGCCGCGCATCCGATCGAGGATGACGCCTCACTCCTGGACCTCGTCGCCCAGACGATCGATCGACCGCTCACTGCGGACGGCACACCGGCGGACGGCGGGCGCCTGGGTGTCGCCGTCGCCCTCGACTCCACCGTCGTCCCGCGCAGCCGCTGGCAGCACACGCGCCTGGTCGACGGCCAGACCGTCGAGATCATCACCGCGATGCAGGGAGGCTGAGAGCCGTGACGATGGCGACTCAGACGACGGCGGACATCCCCACGGACACCGGGGACTCGCTCACCATCGACGGTGTCGAACTCACCTCACGCCTCATCACCGGCACCGGCGGGATCACCTCTCTGAGCGTCCTCGAGGAGGCGCTGCTGGCCTCCGGCACAGAGCTCACCACCGTCGCGATGCGGCGCTACTCGAAGCAGGCCGGCGACTCGCTCTTCGCCCTGCTGGAGCGCAATGGCATCCGCATCCTGCCGAACACCGCCGGTTGCTACACCGCACGCGACGCGCTGCTCACCGCAGAGCTGGGTCGCGAAGCCCTGGAGACGGACTGGGTGAAGCTCGAGGTGATCGCCGACGAGGAGACGCTCCTGCCCGATGCCGTCGAACTCATCGATGCGACGGAACGCCTGGTGGCGGAGGGCTTCACAGTGTTCGCCTACACCTCCGACGACCCCGTGGTCGCGCAGCGGCTCGAGGACGTGGGAGCCACCGCGGTCATGCCGCTGGGCGCGCCGATCGGCACCGGCCTGGGCATCCTCAACCCGCACAACATCGAGCTCATCGCCTCCCGCGCGCAGGTGCCGATCATCCTCGACGCGGGGATCGGGACGGCCTCGGATGCGGCGCTCGCGATGGAACTGGGTTGCGATGCAGTCCTCCTCGCCAGCGCGGTGACCCGCGCGCAGAATCCGGTCCTCATGGGCCGGGCGATGAAGGCCGCGGTCCAGGCGGGACGGCTGGCCGCGCAGGCGGGGCGGATACCCGCTCGCAGGCATGCGCTGGCGTCATCGCCCGCGGACGGGCTCATCGATCCGATCGGCGCTGTGGGGTCGACGGGCGACGCGAACGCGGCCGTCGGCGGGATCCCGCGCGGTGACTGGCCGGAGGTGGGGCAGCCGTGAACGCCACCGTGCAGTCGAGTGCGCTGCCTCCGCTCGTCGAGCCGGGGCCGGAACTCACGGTCGAGGAGATCGAGCGCTACTCCCGCCACCTCACCCTCGAACAGGTGGGGGAGACCGGCCAGCGTAGGCTGAAGAACGCCCGCGTCCTTGTCATCGGAGCTGGCGGACTGGGAGCGCCCGTCCTTCATTACCTCGCTGCCGCCGGGGTGGGGACGATCGGGATCGTCGACGACGACCGCGTGAGCGTCTCCAACCTGCAGCGGCAGGTCCTCCACGGGGTCGAGGACGTGGGCGACCTGAAGACGGAATCGGCTGCTCGGGCGCTCGCCCGCCTCAACCCGCTCGTCGCGGTCCAGCAGCACCCGGTGCGGCTGAACGCCCAGAACGCCCGGGACATCGTCGCGGGCTACGACCTCGTCCTGGACGGGGCGGACAACTTCGGAACCCGGTACCTCGTCTCTGACGCGTGCGCGCTCGAAGAGGTTCCGTGCGTCTGGGGATCGATCCTGCGGTTCGAGGGGCGCGTGAGCGTGTTCTGGTCCGGCCGCGGTCCCACGTACCGCGACCTCCACCCGGAGCCGCCACCCGCAGGTGAGGTCCCCAGTTGCGCGGAGGGTGGCGTACTGGGCATGCTGCCGGGGACCATCGGCTCCGTCATGGCGGCCGAGGCCGTCAAGCTTCTCACCGGGATTGGGGAGCCGCTAGTGGGGCGGCTGCTCCTCCACGACGCGCTCGCCATGACGTGGCGCGAGCTGCGCGTCGTCGCAGACCCCGCGACCCCGTCGGTGACGCGAGTGTCCGACGGGACATTGGACGCGGACGGCCCTGGTGCGTGCGAGCGAGCGCCGGGAGCACCGGGTGAGCCGGGAGCGGAAGCGGAGACGACCTCGGCGGCGAGGGACGATGCGGTCACCGCAGGTGAGCTCGCAGCGATGCTGGACCGGCGCGCTGCGGGGCGTGCGGAGTTCGCCCTCATCGACGTGCGCGAGGACTGGGAGCGCCGCCTGGTCAGCATCCCCGGTGCTGTCCCCGTCGCACTCGACGCACTGCTGGACCACGGGATCGAGGCACTGCCGGCAGAGGCCCGTGGAGTGCCAGTGGTCCTGCACTGCAAGTCCGGGGGTCGATCGGCACGAGCGCTGGCGCGTCTCCAGCCGAACTTCGCGTACCGGGAGGAGACGGTGCGCCACCTGGACGGGGGAGTCCTCGCCTGGGTGCGCGACGTCGCACCGCACCTGCCGGAGTACTGAAGGCGGCATCGACCAGGCAGGTCGCAGAGTCCGTCGTCGTGCACGCCCCGTCACCGCATGACGAGTCCTCCGTCGACGAACAGGCACGCCCCGGTCACGAAGCCCAACCAGTCTGAGGTGAACGCCAGCACGGCGCCGGCCACGTCCTCGGGCTCGGCCAGTCGACGCAGGGGAGTGGCGGCCTCGAGCCCGTCCCGCAGCTGATCGTCCGTGCCCACCGCGGCACCGGTCGACGGCACCAGCCCCGGCGCCACGCAGTTGACCGTCACCCCCAGCGGCCCCAGCTCTGCGGCCATTGCCCGCGACCACCCCAGCAGCGCGGATTTCGCGGTCACGTACTCCGGGTAGGGGACGCCCGGACGCTCGATGAGGTCGGAGAGCACGGACACGATGCGCCCGCGCCCGTGCCCCGTGAGGTCAGGCAGCGCGGCCTGCGTGACCGCGTGCGCGGCACCCACCGCCGCGTTCACCTGCGCGGTGTAGTCCTCGACACTCAGATTCCACGCGGCACGCCGTCCCCGGGGATCGAACTGGAATCCGGCCAGCGCATTGTGGACCACGATGTCGATTGGCCCCAGCTGCTCTCGGGTCTCTTCGACCAGTCGCCTCGCCGCGGCCGGATCCGTCACGTCCGCAGCGATCACGATCCCGCGACCGCCTGCCGCCTCGACATCCGCGACGACCCTTTGGGCGGACTCCGTGTCGCGCAGGCAGTTGATCGCGACATCCGCTCCGTGCTGCGCGAGACCGCGAGCGATGGCCGCCCCGATCCCGCGGCCCGAGCCGGTCACGAGCGCCGTCCGCCCCTCCAGCATCCGACTGGTTCCCAGCATTCTGTCTCCTATACGTCCCATGCGCGCAGCGGCCCCGCCAGACTCGCGGTGGCCGTCAGCCGTGTTGTCGTCAGCGCTGCCGTCATCCGCCGGACCGGTCGTCCGGGTCGTAGAGGTCGAGCTCCACATCTACGGATGGCTCGAGGTCCGTCCACGTCACGAGGTCGCCCAGCCCCGGTCGCCCGTCGTGGTGCCAGCCAGCTGCTGGCGCTCCCATCCGGCCCAGCGCGGCGATTCGATCCACGCCGGATGCCGCCAGCACCTCTGCGAACGCCTCCGTCCTGGCCGGTGCGCAGGCCAGGCCTGCCGACTGCACGATGCGCGTCACCCCGGCCAGGCCGCGACCGATCGCCGCCGGTTCGGTCACGGGGATGAGGCGCACGAAACGTCCCAGCGGGGACGCTTGGAATGGTGCATCGAGGGGCTCGACCGTGACAGCCCACGGGGAGTCGTCGCCGGCAGTCAGCAGGGAGCGTGACTCGTCGTCCCAGGTGGCGAACTCTGTCTCCTCTCGCGCGCTCGCCCAGCTTGCGGCCTCCTCGAGTGTGAGCGGTGCGCGCGGACTGCGGCGCTCGATCGTTGCGAGCTCCGTCGCGACAGCCGCGGCGAACACGTCGACGGGGACGCCCGTGTCCGATGCAGTCGTCTCGATGTACGCGACGTGTGGGGAGAGACAGGCCTGCTGGTCGTAGTGGGCGACGTCCCGGGCGAGCCTGCGGGCGGTCTCCTGGAAGCGGTCGGTGCGCAGGGCCTCGGCGGCGAGGACCGCAACACTCACCGTCGCGCCGTGCTCGATGAGTCGTATGCCTGCGGGTACGCGGGTGCGCAAATCCGCGAGTGCGGTCCGCGATCCCGTCGCGACGACGGCATCCGACCCGGCGAACGCGGCGGTCTCGATCGCGTCGTCCCCACCGGGCCACGGCAGGATGGCGAGGCAGGAGGCCAGGCTCGCGTCGACCTCGGCGACGGAGCGGGCGAAGAGCGAGGCGAACAGCGGCTCGCCGGAGGCGGGCTTGCCCAATGACGCGGACTTCACGAGCAGCCCGCAGAGCAGATCCCAGGCGGGCAGACCGGGCACATTGCCCGCGAAGACCTGCGTGAGGACGGCGGGACCCCGGGCTCGGCGGCGACCACCGGCCGGAGAGGGGCGGAAGCCGTCGAGGACGCCCGGATCCGGGAAGTCCTGTGCCAGGAACCGCAGGAGCCGATCGCGGCGGAACGTCGTGAGGTAGTCGCGCAGGGTGCGGCGCACATGCAGCGGCGCGTACCCGGTGAGGCGGGGGAGTGCGTCCTCCGCCGTGCGCCGCAGGGAGAAGTCCGGGTTCGCCCATAGTGCTTGGACGCGGCCCAGGGCGTCGACGATATCGAGCACAGGACGGTCAGCCAGGTGAGTTTGCTGGGCATCTCGCAGTCGCTCGGTGAGAGTGGTGACGAGCGCCGGGGTGGGTTCCGGCGCCTGCAGCGCGACGCCTCCGCGCGTGGATGTCGTCCACGTGAGGGCACTGTGCTCCGCGTCTGTGAGCTGCGGGAGGAAGGAGACGTCGAGGGTCATGGGCGGGAGGGCGGGACGGCCGGGGCGCGATTGGCACTGAGGACCTCGTCCAGTGCCAGTGAACACCCGCGGGCCTCTGCCCCTGCGGCTCGGCCGCGCAGGACCACGTCCGCAGTTCCCAGTCCTGGTGAGGTGTGGGCGCGGGCTGTCGGATCGGAGCCGACCGCCCAGCCGATATCGTCAGACAGAACGGCCAGGCACGAGCTCGCGTTCGCCAGGTCCAGGTGCAGCAGCAGGCCCGGCTCGCCGTGGGGGACTGGCGTGCGTGTCAGCGGATCGACCACGACCAGGCGCGCCCAATGGGGGACGATCTTCGCGCGCTCGCCCGGGGCTTCGTCGCCGGCCGGGGCCGTCGTAGCGGCTGTGGACGCGTCGGAGTCCGTCGCGGGGGTGGCGTGCGCTCGGTCTGCCGGACCTGTGCCCAGGGGCGTGCGGTCGTAGTACTGGGTACTGATCTCCGTCATGCCGTAGTAGTTCGCACAGTGATCCTCCGGCACGCCCAGCCGACCGCGGAACGCCTGGCGCAGGTCTTCGGCCGTCACTTCGCGCGACTTCCCCTTGAAGCCGCCGGTGTCCAGGACACGGGAGCGTGCAGGGAGCTGGAACGTCCTGTCCGCGTCGGCCATCGCGTCGAGGAGGTGGACGAAGGAGAACGACGTGCCCAGGACTGCCAACGGCTCGCCGGTCTCCTGGGCGTGCGCGAAGGCCTTCAGAGCTGCGTCGACGTCGAGTCCGTCCTCGCTCACGAGGTGGAGGCTGTCGGGAGTGCCCCGATGCTCGACGAGGGTGGAGAAGAAGTGCGCGATCGACGAATGCGGCGCCTGACCCCGTGGTGCGTTGAGAACGACGATGCGCATCCGGTCGCGACCCGCTGCGGTATCGTCTGCGAGCCCGCTCTGCTCCGGCAGGAACTGGTCGCGGAAGGCGCGCAGGAGCGAGGCGTCGTAGAGCGCCAGGTGCCGGTGGTGGTTGCGGCCTCGGCTGGCGGGGTCGGTGCTGCCAGAGGTCATGAAGACGGCGGCGGCATCCTTCTCTGGGACGGTCGTGAGAGTGAGGCGCTTGAACGCGGTCAGTGGCACAGCGGGGATCTCACTCCAGTGCCGCAGCCGGTCGGGTGTGGCCTTCCGGCTGCGGCAGTACCGCTGATACGCGGGGTTGGCCTCGAACTGATGGGCGAAGAGCCGCAGCGCCAGCGCGTCGAACGTGGCGGGGTCAGGCTCCTCGGACTGGATGAAGGCGAGGATGTCCGCATCGAGTGCTGAGAGATCGGCAGTGTCGTGGCTCGTGGAGTACGAGGCTGTCGTCATCGTGGAATCCTCTCGTTCAGCGATCGAGCAGGCCGGCTGCGGCGGGTGTGGTCGTGCGCGTGTCGCCTTGTGCTGGAGATGCGGGTCGGGTGAGGAGGCTCAGCACCAGCGTGACGAGCCCCGAGCCCAGGAGCGCGGCGGCGAACGGCCCCAGCGTCAGCCCGTCCGCGAACGTCGTGACGGCCAGCGCGCTCGCGGGGTCGAATCCGGTGACGACCAGCCCGTACCCGGCAGCGGACACGAGACCCGCGACCGCGCCGGTCAGCGCACCCGTCCGCGTCGTGCGGCTCCACAGCCCCAGGAGGACTGGCACCAGGGTCGCGGCGCAGAAGAGGTCCGCGATGAGGAAGAGCCGCAGGACGGAGAACCCCTGGAAGGCGATCGCTGCGGGGATGAGCGTCGCGATGACTGTGAGGACGCGCGCCCCCGCGACTCCCAGTCGTGGCGCGCGCACGGCGATCGCGGCAGCGATGCCATTCTGCAGCGTGTCCGCGGTTGAGGCGATGAGGGTGAGCGTGAGCACGAGGATCGCCAGGAGCAGCCACGTGGGCCCGCCCGCCACGAGCGCGAAGAACGGTGCCGGGGGAGACCCGGGATCCAGACCCAGGACTGTCGCGACGATGCCCACGCACCCGGCGGCGACGACGATGGGGAAGCGGGTGAGCGATCCCAGGACTGCGCCGCGGCGCAGTGCGGTGAGGTCGCGGGCGGCCCACACGCGCTGCCAGTAGCCGTTGTGGAACAGCGTCGTCGCGGTGACCGCGATGGCGACGGTGACACCGGCCTCGATGCCGGTCCAGTCGACGGTGAGGAATGCGGAGGCGGGCAGGGCAGGGGTGCTGGCCCCGGCCTCGGCGGTGGTCAGGGGTGCGGTCTCCAGCAGGCCCAGGCCGCGCAGGGCCAGCCACCCCCCGATGACGATGACGAGAGCGAAGAGCAGCCACGACTGCCAGCGGTCCGTGCCGATCGAGGCGCGCAGCCCGCCCACCGCGGTGTAGGCGGCGGTGACGGCCGCGACCGCGATGATGCCGATCCGGGGATCCAGGTCGGAGATGCGGCCCAGCACGCTGCTGACGGCGGTCAGCTCGGCCGCCAGCGCCGTGAACATGTAGAGCATCGAGATGAGCAGGACGTAGCCCTGCATGCCGGGACCGAAACGGAGGCGGACGAACTGGGCGAGGTCATAGCCCTCCGGCAGCAGACGGCGCAGGCGGCCACCCACCAGCAGGAGGCCCACGAGCGGCAGGACGACGCCCACCCCGTAGCCCACGGCGGCGGCGATCCCGCCGGTGGCGCCGACCTCGGGGGCGGAGAAGAGCATCCAGGAGCCCACGCCCGAGGCGAAGAACGACAGGCCCAGGGCCGCGCCGGACTGGGTGCCGCGGGCAACGGCGAATTCCTCGACGGATCGGTCCGCGCCCGTGCGCAGGCCCACCACGAAGAAGCTCGCCAGGGTGAGGGTGAGAATGAGTGCTGTGACAGTGGTGCTGAGCATCGACTTGTCCCTTCGCCGGCATTACCCGGACAGGTTCGTGCGGTCGACGGCCAGTCAGCCGTCCTCTCAGCCCGGTTCACCGAGCTCCCGCGTCTGTTGTTCGCCGTCGACTCTAGCCCATGGGGCGGGGACGTGGTCTATCAGGCACGATCGGGCACGTCGATCGTGCACGGGCGCGGCTGGCCGCTGTCAGCGGTAGACCTCGCGACGGTGACCGATGGCGAGCACCATGCGCTGCGCGACAACCCGGTCGAGCTTGCGCAACGACGTGAGGGCCGACTGCGAATACGTGATCTCGTATTGCACGAGCGGAGGTCAGAGATCGAATTCGGCCATCACGTCAGCGTGAGGTGTGCGCGGATCAGTTTCATTTCGGGCTTCTGCCGCGGCCCGGATGTCAGCCTGCTCCTCGAGCGCCTGCACAGCGCGGTCGTAGAAATCCGGCGACACGACGACTGCGCGGCTTCCCACGCCGCGTGACGTGATCTCGACCGGTTCGCGTTGCGCAGCAGCGATGTAGTCACTCTGACGCGCTCGGAACTGGGTGATCGAAGTCATGCCGACATGTTTCAACGTGTACAAGTTGTCCATAATGGTCATGGTGCAGCGAGGGTCTATCGGCGCGCCAGTGATCTCATCTGCGGCTCTCCGAGCGCCGTGTCAGAGACCTCTGCCGCGCTCCAGGTGAAGACGGTGACGGCGCCCACGACCATGGCGGCGAGCGCGCCCCAGTTGGTGAGCTTCTGCCAGTAGAGGCTCAGCACGATGATCGGGGCCTCGGGATCGCCCAGGTCGATGCCGCGTTGCTCGATGTACGCGATGCCGATGAGGCCCGCGAAGACCGCGCCGGACAGCGAGATGATCTGCCAGGTGACGCCGATCCGACGGGCGCTCGCCGCCTCCTGGGGCTTCCGCAGCGCGATGAACCGCACGGCGATGTGCGGCGGGCCGAAGTAGCCCAGTCCCCACGCCAGTCCGGAGAGCACGCCGATGACGGTGGCCGAGGTGAGACCGGTGCCGCCGAGCAATGTGTACGCCAGCGTCACGACGGTCAGGAGGATGGGACTGCCGCACAGATAGGTGACAGTTGGGGTGTCAGGCTGCGAGGGCCGCGGTGGGGTTCATGATGGTCTCGTATTCGATGGGGATCAATCGGCTCAGGCGGGGCTGTCGGCGGCGTCGGTGGTAGGTCCTCTCGGTCCAGGGGGTCTGCTGAAGGTTTAGTTGACTCAGGGGTTTATGCCGCCAGAGCGACGGCATCGTGGCTAACAGCCTCGTATTCGACCGGGGTCAGTTTACCCAGCCGCCGCTGTCGTCGACGGCGATGGTAGGTCCGCTCGATCCGGTGAATGATCGCTGCCCGCAACTCGTCGCGTGTGCCCCACGTGCGTCGGTCGAGCACGTTGTTCTGCAGCGTCGCGAAGAACGATTCCATCGCTGCGTTGTCCCCAGCTGCCCCGACTCTGCCCATCGAGGCGACCAGCCCGTGATGTTTCAGCGCCAGCTGGAATCTCCGAGATCTGAACTGGCTGCCGCGATCGGAGTGGACCACGCACCCAGCCACCCTGGAAACCCTGCCACGACTGGCCACAGCGTCATTGAGCGCCGCCACAGCCAAGCGGGACTTCATCCTGGAATCGACGGCGTACCCGACGATCCGGTTGCTGTAGACGTCTTTGACCGCGCAGAGGTAGAGCTTCCCCTCACGCGTGCGATGTTCCGCTGGGACCGACCTGACGAGGCTTTGGACCGATCGGTTCCTGGCCATTGGGAAGGCGATCTGATCATCGGGAAGAACGGTCACTCCGCGATCGGCACGGTCGTGGAGCGCCACTCGAACTACCTTCTCCTGGTCCATCTGGAGCCGACGAAGAACCGCGTCGAGGGGCTATCCGACGGGCTGGTGTCCAAGCTCGCAGAGTTGCCCGAGGCGCTCAAGCGCTCGTTGACCTGGGACCAGGGAACAGAGATGTACGCTCATCAACGCATCGCGCAGATGGCCGGTATCGACATCTTCTTCGCGGATCCTCATTCGCCGTGGCAGCGAGCGACGAATGAGAACACCAACGGTCTGCTGCGTCAGTACTTTCCCAAGGGCACTGATCTCAGCGTCCACAGCCAGATCGATCTCGACCACGTCGCCGATCAGATGAACCGCCGACCACGTCGGCGTCTGGAATTCGCGACTCCCTACGAAGTACTCTCAGACCACCTGTTGCGATGACCCACTGAAACCGCCCGCCCGGCTGGTCCGGATGTTGCGCTCTCGACGGGCGAACGCACCCATGATTGGTCGTCCACGCATCGCGGTCGCACGCACGCATAGGCTGGGCGCGTGGACAACGCGTTCGAGCACCTCACAGAACCCGCCGCCGAGGGCCCGGTCGCCTGGTCGATCGACGTGACCGACCTGCGGACGGGCGCCCCGCTGCTGCGGCACGAGCCCGACCGGGTGCTCGCGACGGCGAGCGTCGCGAAGGTCTTCCTGCTGCTCGAGACCGAAGCCCGCATCGCCGACGGGCGGATCGACCCCGTGGCGCGGCTGCCGATCCGGCCGGAACACGAGGTCGCCGACTCCGGGCTGCTCCACCTCTTCCGCGACCGGACGATCACGGTCGCAGACGCCTGCCTGCTCGTCGGTGCGGTGAGTGACAACCTCGCGACGAACGCTCTCACGGCACTCTGCGGTCTGGACGCTGTGCGCAGACTGTCCGCGGCCCTCGGCTTCGCGAGCACTGCGTTCCTCGACGTGATCCGCGACGAGCGGACGCCCGCGCACCCGTGGGCTCCCTCGTGCGGAACGGCGGCGGAGATCGCGCGCCTCTTCGCGATGCTCCATGCGGGGGAGGCGGTCTCCCGCGAGGTCTCCGCCCGCGTTCTGGCACATCTGTC
Organism: Brevibacterium sp. Mu109; assembly: GCF_900169375.1. Taxonomy (NCBI): domain Bacteria; kingdom Bacillati; phylum Actinomycetota; class Actinomycetes; order Micrococcales; family Brevibacteriaceae; genus Brevibacterium; species Brevibacterium sp. Mu109. The sequence continues at coordinate 36,084 of NZ_FXZF01000023.1, read as the reverse complement.
AGCCGGCGTCGACGCGTCGATGGTCGCCGGCGGCCTCCACCTCGATCCGCTCGCGCACGGCGAGGCGGACGGCGGTGTCCTCCTGAGGCACAAGACCGGCCACGACGCCGGAGTCCGGGTGGACGCGGGACTCGTGACCGGTCCGCGCAGGGGAGTGGCCTACGCCGTCGGTGCGAACTTCTCGCCGGAGGCCGACACCGGTCCGCATGGCGTCCGCGTGGTCGTCGAGGACCACATGCGGCGGATCGGCGCGGCGATCAGGACCCACGTCCTCGACGGCTGAACCCGTCCCCGGCTGTACCGGGGCCCGTCCGCACCTGGTTCAGTCGGAGCCCGGCCCCGTCGCCAACCCGGCCCCCATCGTCACCGTCGCGCAGCGTCCAGCGCCGACCGCACGATCGCGTCGGCGTCGATACCGTGGTGCCGGTGCACGTCGCCGATGTCGCCGGATTGGCCGAACTCGCTGACGCCCAGCGCGACGTGCTCGACCCGGTTGATCGTCGCGAGGAACGACAGGCTGTGCGGGTGTCCGTCGAGCACGGTCACCATCGGCCGGGCGCGCGAGGCGGGGAACACCTGATCGAGGATCCACGAGCTCCCCGCCCGCTGGTCCGGTCGCCGCACGCTCTGCAGCGCGCGGAACAGCTGACCGGGGCTCGTCACGCACACGACGTCCGCGGCCAGACCCTGCTCAGCGAGACGGTCCGCGGCGGTCAGGACCTCCGGCATCATCGCGCCCATGCCGACCAGCGTCACCGCCGGCTCCTCCGCGATCCGCAGGAGGTAGCCGCCTTCGACCGCCTGCTCCCGCCGCCGCTGACGCGCCGCCGGGTCCGTGGGCACCGCGGCGAGCTCCTGGTCGATCCCACGGGTCGTCAGCCGCAGGTAGGAGGACATGCCTCCGGGCCTGCCCAGCTGCGAGATCGCGTGGAGCAGCGTCCACTCGACGTCCTGGGCGAAGGCGGGCTCGTACGCGAGCAGCCCGGGCACCTCGATCCCGGTCGACGGGGTCGTGATCGACTGGTGCGCCCCGCCTTCGGGAGCGAGCGTCACTCCGGACGGCGTGCCGACGAGGATCGACTGGCCGCCCGCGTACATGCCGAACGTCCACGGCTCCAGCGCACGATTGACGAACGGGTCGTACATGACGCCGATCGGGTAGAGCGGCTCGCCCCAGCGGCTCCACGTCGCACCGAGCTCACCCAGGAGTCCCACGAGGTTCGTCTCCGCGATGCCCAGCTCCATGTGCTGCCCGTGCGGGGACTCGTTCCAGTGGAGGATCGTCTCCTTGTCGTCCGCGAACCAGTTCGGAGCCTGCGAGGCGCTCCACGCTCCCACCTTGTTGACCCAGCCGCCGAGGTTCGTCGTCGACGACACATCAGGGCTCACCGTGACGACGCGACGAGCGGTGTCCGGCGACTGCCGGCTGAGGTCCATGAGCACCCGGCCCAGCGCTGCCTGGGACGACGACGTGCCGCGGTGCGGGCGCCCCAGGTCCAGGAGCGGTTCCGGCTCGGGGGCCGGAGGGAAGTCGGGTCGGGTGAGGCGCTGCGCTGCCTCTGCGACGGCTCGCCCCTCGGCGCTGTCCGGTGAGAAGCGCGACCAGGGGCTCGCGGGGTCCTGGCCGGACTGGACGGCGAACTCCTCGTACTCCTCCTGGCTGATGAGTGCGGAGTGGTTCTGCGGATGCCCGGAGCTCGGCAGCCCGTAGCCCTTGATCGTGTAGGCGATGATGACGGTGGGGCGTGTGTCGTCGATCCGGGCGAAGGCGTCCAGGAGGGTGGGGATGTCATGCCCGCCCAGGTTGCGGATCGCCGCGGTGAGGGTAACGTCATCGAGCGTCTCGATGAGTCCGCGCAGAGCCTCCGCACCGCCGTCGGGCCCGTCGCCGGGCAGCCGGTCGCGCAGCTCCTGCGGGTCGCACCGCAGCAGCCGCTGGTACTCCGGATTGGACATTGAGACGATGCGCGCGCGCAGCTCGGGACCGCCGGGCCGGGTGAACAGCTCTTCGAGGAGCGCCCCGAACTTCACGGGCAGGACCTGCCAGCCCGCGGCGTCGAACATCGCCTCGATGCGGCCGGCGGCGATGTCGGGGACCACCCGGTCCAGCGACTGGCGGTTGAGGTCGACGATCCACACGATCTCACCCAGGTGCTTGACCTCGGGATCGATCACGGCCTCCCAGATCGCGCCCTCGTCCAGCTCTGCGTCGCCCACGAGCGAGTACTGCCGGCCGCTGCCGACGGGGCGCAGCACGGAGTCGACGTAGCGGCGGGCCACGGCGCCCCAGATCGGAGCCGTCGCGCCGATCCCCACGGAGCCCGTCGAGTAGTCCGCCGGGACCGGGTCCTTCGAGCGGCTCGGGTAGGACTGGAGACCGCCGTACTGGCGCAGCGTCGTGAGGTGCTTCTCATCGAGCTCGCCCAGCAGGTAGTTGATCGCGTGCCAGACGGGACCCGCGTGCGGCTTGACGCTCACGCGGTCATCGCGGGTCAGCGTCGTGAACCAGAGTGCGGTCATGATCGACGCGATCGATGCGCAGGACGCCTGGTGGCCGCCGACCTTGAGCCCGCTCAGGTTGGGGCGGACACGGTTGGCGTGGTGGATGATCGACGTCGACAGCCAGAGGACCCTGCGGTGGATCTCTTCGAGGAGTGCCGGGTCGACCGACACGGGGGCGGCTGCGTGCGTGGGCACTGCAGGGGTGGCTGCCCCGTGGGTCTGAGAGTTGGGGTGAGAATGCACGATCTGCCTCCGGTGGCGAACGACGAACTGGTCCGAGGGCCCGTGGGGCCGCCGGTGGGTGTGCCGGCGAAAGGTGGACGGATCGTCCGGATGCTGTGCAGACGGGGTGTGTCGTGCAGGTGCCGATGCGGTTGCCCTCGACGTGTGAGCCACACAACCACGAAGGTGCAGAGTGCTCAACCCTGCTCTGTAGAAGTGAGCGGTATGCTCAGAATGAGAGTGCCGGAATGGGCGCACGCTGATGGATTCGATGAACAGGAGACCCGCTGTGGGAGACGGAACCGCGTCGGACCCGATGCCGCCGCGCCGTCGGCGCAGGCTGAGCGACGCCCTGGACGCGAAGATCCTCCTGGCACTCGTGGCGGACCCCCGTTCCACGATCGCAGGGCTCGCGCACCGCCTGAGCGTCGCCCGGAACACGGTGCACGCGCGGATGAACCGCCTCGAGGAGGAGGCGCTGCACCCCAGCGACCACCGCATCGACCCCGCAGCCCTGGGGTACCCCCTGCGCGCATACGTGCTCGCGAACCTCAAGCAGCGCCGCCTCGACGAGGTGGGGGAGGCGCTGTCGCAGGTCCCCGAAGTCCTCGAGGTCATCGGCATCACAGGCCCCGGCGACACCCTCATCCAGGTCGTCGCCCGCGATGCCGATGACCTCTACCGGGTCGCGGGGCGGATCCTCGCGATCCGCGGGGTGAAGCGCACCCGGACGCTGATCTCGATGCGGACGATGGTGCCCTACCGCCTGACGCCGCTCCTGACGCGGCTGCGCGATGGACGGCGCCTGGAAGCCTCACCCGAAGTCGACTAGTGTTCGCATCATCCCGGAGGGGCTCACATCCGGCCGATCGCAGTGACGCGACCGGCGGATCCGTACGCGAAAGGCCGCGAACATGAAGAAGGCTTCTTCGTCGGGCGCGGAGTACCTCGCCCGCGAGTATCAGCGTGAGGTGACGCGCGCGTTCGGGCGGCTGTCCGCACGCGCCTCGGAGACCGGCCTGAACACCGTGCGCAGCATCGTCACGGAATCATGGCAGCGGTCGCTGGGCGCACTGCCGCCGACGGGTCGGGAAGCCGCGTCGATGGGCATCGATCCGGACGAACTCGCCCGCCTGCGCAGCGAGGGGCCGCTGGCGAACGCGCTGCCGATCGTCCGCCGCCTCCTCATCGAACCCGCGCGGGACACCGGTCTGGTCGTCGCGATCGGCGATGCGCAGGGACGCCTCCTGTGGGTCGAGGGCGACCACTCTGCGCTGCGACGCTCCGAATCGATGGGATTCGCCGTCGGCGCCGACTGGTCAGAGACCGGCATGGGCACCTCGGCACCGGGGATCGTCGTCGCCACCGGGGAGTCCGCGGCCGTCGTCGGCGAGGAGCACTTCTCACCCTCCGTGCGCGAGTGGAGCTGCACGGCCGTGCCGCTGATGGATCCGCACACCCGTGCTCTCCTGGGGGTCCTCGACATCACCGGAGGATCGGAGGCGGTGTCCCCGCTCAGCCTTCCGCTCCTCACGGCCGCCGCCGCGGCGATCGAGGCGGAGCTCGCAGCCCAGCTGCCGGCCCCGTCACCGGAGGCGACCATCGCCGAGGCGCGGGAGGCGCTCGTGGTGACCGGCACCTCGCACGCGGGAGACGCGGGTGGAGCCGGCTTCCCCGTCTCGGGGATCCGGACGGCGCATGCGGCGCAGCCCGAGGCAGACGCTGCCGGACCCGTCGTCCGGGTCACCGGACCGGGCGCACCCGCGCTGATGAGCGGCGGGCGGGAACAGCAGATCGGCCTGCGGCACGCGGAGATCCTGACCCTGCTCGACTGGCACGACGACGGACTCACCGGGCCGCAGCTGGGCGAGATGGTCTACACCGAAGTGCCGGAGGCGGCGACCGTCCGGGTCGAGATGCACCGGCTGCGCCGGGTGCTCGCGGAGGCCTCGGCCGGTTCCATCGAGCTCGCGTCGCGCCCCTACCGCCTGGTGTCCTCAGACGGCGGCGAACGGCCGCCGCTCACGGATGCGCGGGCGGCCCGCGACGCGCTCGCGGACGGCGACGTCGACCGCGCCGTCCGACTCTGCCGGGGCGAGGTCCTGCCTCCGTCGTCCGCACCGGAGGCGGAGCGGATCCGCTCCGTGCTGTCTGCGGAGCTGCGCGAGGCGGTCATGCAGTTCGCCGACCACGACCTCCTCTGGACCTACCTGCGACGGCAGGACGCCCAGGACGATCAGGACGCGTGGATGCTCGCTCTGCAGCTGCTGCCCGCGGATGACATCCGCCGGGCGGCCGCCGTCGCGCGTCTGGATGCGATCGAGGCGGAGCTCGGCGCGGGCTGATGCCGCCGAGGCGACCGTTGGTGACGCCGATGGGGCGACCGCTGCTGACGCTGCTGAGGTGGCCGCTGCGGTCGGTGTGATCCACGCAACGTCCGTGCAACGTGGTGCCTTCTAGTGTGGAGTCACAGCCCGGCGGATCGGGCAGATTCGCACGACCGCCGCCGGGACACTCGAACGCACAGCGACGTGCAGAAGGAGGAGGCCGACATGGCCGTCTACGCACATCCCGGAACATCCGGAGCCCTCGTCGACTTCAAGCCCCGCTACGAGAACTGGATCGGCGGCGCCTGGACGCCGCCGGCCAAGGGCGAATACTTCGAGAACGTCACTCCGGTGACCGGCAAGGCCTTCACCGAGGTCGCACGGTCCACGGCGGAGGACATCGAGCTGGCCCTCGACGCGGCCCACAAGGCTGCGCCCGCCTGGGGCAAGACGACACCGGCAGAGCGCGCCGTGATGCTCAACAAGATCGCGGACCGGATGGAGGAGAACCTCGAGAAGATCGCGGTCGCGGAGTCCTGGGACAACGGCAAGGCGATCCGCGAACCGCTCGTCGCCGACATCCCCCTGGCGATCGATCACTTCCGCTACTTCGCCGGAGCGATCCGGGCGCAGGAGGGCGGCCTGTCGCAGATCGACGAGGACACCGTCGCGTACCACTTCCACGAGCCGCTGGGCGTGGTCGGCCAGATCATCCCCTGGAACTTCCCCATCCTCATGGCGGTGTGGAAGCTCGCCCCGGCCCTCGCTGCGGGCAACTGCGTCGTCCTCAAGCCGGCAGAGCAGACGCCCGTGTCGATCCTCGTGCTCATGGAGCTGCTCGCGGACCTCCTCCCGGCGGGCGTCGTGAACATCGTCAACGGCTTCGGTGCGGAGGCGGGCAAGCCGCTCGCCTCGAACAAGCGGATCTCCAAGATCGCGTTCACGGGTGAGACCACCACCGGTCGCCTCATCATGCAGTACGCGTCGCAGAACATCATCCCCGTCACGCTGGAGCTGGGCGGGAAGAGCCCCAACATCTTCTTCGACGACATCGCGCAGGAGAAGGACGCCTTCTACGACAAGGCGCTCGAGGGCTACGCGATGTTCAGCCTCAACCAGGGCGAGGTCTGCACGTGCCCGTCGCGCGCACTCATCCAGTCCAGCATGTACGACAGCTTCATGGCGGACGCGCTGGAGCGGGTGAAGGCGACGAAGCAGGGCGACCCGTTCGACACCGACACCCAGATCGGTGCGCAGGCGTCGAACGACCAGTTCGAGAAGATCATGTCCTACCTGGACATCGGCAAGCAGGAGGGCGCCAAGATCCTCACGGGCGGTGAGGCCGTCGATCTGGGCGGTGCGCTGTCGGGCGGGTTCTACGTGAAGCCGACCGTGTTCGAGGGGACCAACGACATGCGGATCTTCCAGGAGGAGATCTTCGGTCCCGTCGTCGCGACGACGCAGTTCAAGGACTACGACGACGCGATGAGCATCGCGAACGACACCCTCTACGGACTGGGCGCCGGCGTGTGGGCCCGCAGCGGGACGACCGCCTACCGGGCGGGGCGCCAGATCCAGGCCGGCCGCGTCTGGGTGAACAACTACCACGCCTACCCGGCGCACGCGGCGTTCGGCGGCTACAAGTCCTCCGGCATCGGCCGCGAGAACCACCTCATGATGCTCGACCACTACCAGCAGACCAAGAACCTGCTGGTGAGCTACAGCGACAACGCACAGGGCTTCTTCTGATCCTGCAGCGCTGACGCCGCAGCACACTCACGCAGCATCCGGGGCCGGGCGGTCCGCCGCCCGGCCCCGCCATGTTTCAAACCCCTGAACCACTCGAAGAAGAGCGACACACAAGGAGCAGGACCATGAACGCAATGCAGGCAGCGATCGTCGAAGACTTCGGACACGAACTGACAGTGGGGGAGACGCAGAAGCCCACACCCGGACGGGGCCAGGCACTGGTGAAGGTCATCGCCACCGGCGTCTGCCACACGGACCTCCACGCGCTGGAGGGGGACTGGCCGGTGAAGCCCAAGCTGCCGCTGGTGCCGGGCCACGAGGGCGTGGGCATCGTCGAGGAGCTGGGCGAGGGCGTCACGAACCTCGAGGTGGGCCAGATGGTCGGCAATGCGTGGCTCTGGTCGGCCTGCGGCGAGTGCGAGCACTGCCGCCAGGGATGGGAGACGCTGTGCGAGCAGCAGCAGAACGGCGGCTACTCCACGGACGGATCGTTCGGCGAGTACATGCTGGTCGACGCCCAGTACGCCGCGATCATCCCGGAAGGATCGGATCCCGCGGAGATCGCCCCGGTGCTGTGCGCCGGTGTGACGGTGTACAAGGGGCTCAAGCGGACGGAGGCGCGCCCCGGCCAGTGGGTCGTCATCTCCGGGATCGGCGGCCTGGGACACATCGCAGTCCAGTACGCGGTCGCCATGGGACTGCGCGTCGTCGCGGTCGACATCGCGGACGACAAGCTGGCGCTCGCGAAGAAGCACGGCGCGGAGGTCGTCGTGAACGCGATGGACGGTGATCCCGCCGCAGCCGTGCAGGAGGCGATCGGCGGCGCCCACGGCGTACTCGTCACCGCAGTCCACAAGGACGCCTTCGGCCAGGCGATCGGGATGACCCGCCGCGGCGGGACGATCGTCTTCAACGGGCTGCCGCCCGGTGAGTTCCCGGCCCCGATCTTCGACATCGTCCTGAAGGGGCTGACGATCCGCGGCTCGATCGTCGGCACGCGCCAGGACATGGTCGAGGCGCTCGACTTCTATGCGGCCGGCAAGATCCACCCGACGTTCACGAAGCGGCCGCTGGGCGACATCAACGCGATCCTCGATGAGATGAGGCACGGCAAGATCGACGGACGCGTCGTCGTCGAGTACTGAGCGGGACCGCCTCGCGCTCTGACCAGGAGCGGCGCACCTGCGCTCAGGAGCGCAGCGGCCCGGTGGAGGACGTCCTCCACCGGGCCGCTGCGCGTCGCAGGGCTCCTCACACGACGAGGCTCGCGAGCATGATGAGTCCGAGGGAGATGACGGAGGCGATGCACATCGGCAGGGTGAGGGTCTTGAGGGTCCCGAGTGTGGTCAGGCGCAGCAGAGGCTGGAAGATCCAGAAGAAGTTGCTGTTGAGCTGCATGCCGAAGAGTGCGCCGGACGAGGCGACCAGCGCGACGAGCACGGTCGGCACGTCGAGCGTGGACATGATGGGGGCCAGGATGCCGCCTGCGGTGATGATCGCCACCGTGGCGGAGCCCAGCGCGATCTGGAGGATCGCGGCGACTCCCCAGGCGATGAGCAGAGGGGCGAAGGCGCCGGCGGAGAAGTAGCCGCCGAGGATGTCCTCCAGACCTGTCTGCCCGATGACCGCGGCGAGCGAGCCGCCGGCGCCGGTGATGATGAGGACGATGCCGGACTCGCGGAAGCCCGTGCCGATGGCGTCATCGGCCCTCGTGCGACCGAGCGTCCTCCACGCCAGGAGATATGCGAGGACGAGTGCGGCGAAGATCGCGATGACCGGATCGCCGACGAATCCGAGGACCCCCTCGCCGGCACCGACCATGTCGGTCACGACTCCGGCGGCGACGAGCAGCACGGCGACGACGATCGGCAGCAGCGAGATCCGCAGCGGTGCCCTCGTCGCGACAGTCGCGTCGGAGGCGGCCGCGCCACCCGTGGTCGCCTCGCCACTCATGGTCTGTGCGCCACTCGTGGTCCCCGCGTCGCCGTGAGTGCCCGTACGGCCCGCCTCCGGGTCGTCCGCGGACGAGTCGGCCTCGACGTCGCCGAGGCCCACGAGCTCGTCCTTCTCCGGGTTCCACAGTCCGAACCGGAGGAGCTGGTTGTACACGAGCATCGTGAGCACCGCGGTGGGCAGGGCGAGGAGCAGTCCGGCGAAGAGCATGGTGCCGAGCGGCACGCCCAGCAGTCCGGCGATCGCGATCGCCGCGGCACCGGGGACGACGAAGACGAGGCCGACGTTGATGCCGACCGCCAGAGCGGTGCACATCTTCGCCATTCCGCCAGGGCCCAGCCGCGGAGCGAGGGAGCGCACGATCGGAGCCATGAGGACGAGGAGCACGTCGCCGTAGATCACCGGGAAGAAGACAGTGAGCGTGAGGCCGGCGGCGTAGGGGAGCTGCTTCGGCGTGAAGAGGGCCAGGAGTCGGTCGACGATGTTCTCGAGGGTGCCCATCGACGCGAGCAGAGATCCGAGGAGGACTCCCATGGCGATGATGAGGCCGACCTCGGCCATGATGTCGCCGAACCCGGTGGCGAGGGCCTCCGTGGTGCCGGTGAACCCGAGGCCGGCAGCGAGGCCCAGGTAGATGGAGCCCGCCAGGAGGGCGATGACTGCGTTGAGGCGGGCGCCCATGATGAGCAGGACGATCAGAGCGATCGCGATGCCGGTGTGGACGAGGACCATGACGTCTCCCATTGCGCTCACCCCCTGTCCGCTGCACGGTTGAAGAGCGCACGCGCTCCGCTGAGGTCCGAGAGGGACTCGCCCGCATCGATCCGGCGCTTCTGCTCCGGTTCGGCCGCCTCCTTCTCTGCGAGGAGCTTCGCGAGGCCCTCGACGGATCCGGATGGGAGCACCGCGAGTCCGTCGGAGTCGGCGAAGACGATGTCTCCGGGCCGGATGACGGAGCCGCCGATCGAGACGGGGACGTTGATGCTCCCCTCGAGCCCGAGCAGTCGTGTGGTGTGCGCCGCGGTGCCGTGGGAGTAGACGGGGAACCCGAGCTCGGTGACCTCGCGGACGTCGTTGACGGGTCCGGAGAGGACTGCGCCCACGGCTCCCTTCGCCTGTGCCGCGTAGCTGCCCATGCCGCCGAAGCAGGAGCGCGTATCGTCGCCGGACTGGTCGATGACGAGGACGTCGCCGCGTCGCAGCGAGTCGATGGCGATGTGGACTGCGGTGTGATCGATGTGGGGGATCTTCACGGTGACCGCCGGGCCCACGAACTTCAGAGGCCGGTACAGCGGGGACAGCCCGGTCGGGAACCCGAAGTCGGTGAGGTGGCCCACTGTCGAGACGGAGGTCTCTGCGAGTGCCTCCAGCACGTGGGCCGGCGGTGGTTCGGGGGCGTGATGTTCGACGAACACGTCGGGTCCTTCCAAGGGGCGGATGATCTGTTGAGCGTCGCGATGATCTGTCGAGCGTCGCGGGGGATCGCATACACGCCGAGCGTCAGAGCGGCTGTCCGCGCAGACGGTCGACGACGCGCAGCAGCGCTTCGGCATCGCGGTCCGCGTCCGTGGTGGCCAGGGCCGCGGTGGGCGAGTCGGCCGCGAGCGACGCGGAGTAGAGGCCGTCGCCCATGAGGAGGACCGCACGGGCGACGTCGTCGTCACCCACGTCGTCGGTGATGAGGCGCAGCCAGCGGGCTCGGATCTCCTGGAGGGCCTCCGTCACGCGGGAATCGGTGCCCAGGGACAGGCGGAGCGCTGCGAGCAGCGTCCGGTCGAAAGCGGAGTCGACCTCGGCAGACGTCCGCACGTAGTGGGCGGCGGATCCCTCCGGTGCGTCGCGCATCTCGTGGGCATCAACCTCCGCCCGCTCCTGCAGCCGTGCGATGAGCCCGTCGACCAGCGCGGCCTTCGACGCGAAGTGGTAGAGCAGGCCGCCCTTGGACACGCGTGCCCGTGCGGCGACGGCGTCGAGGGTCGCCGCGCGCTCGCCCTCGTCGATGAGGATCTCCTCGAGTGCATCGAGGAGTCCTTCGCGTGCCGTCGTCATGGGTGCGACCCTATCGGACGGGGGAGCGCGCCGACCGTGTGACGGAGCCCTCGCAGATACTGTACCGGCTGGACGGTATTGTGCTGTTCCGGGCCACCGCCCCCCCCCTTCCACACCTCACGACGGAGCCTCATGTCCGCCACCGCACCGCCGACGAACTCGACGACCAGCACCGCCCCCACTCTGACCGTGCGCCGACGATGGGCCGCGCTGGCCGTCCTCATGCTCCCGGTGATCCTCATCGCGGTCGACAACACCGTGCTGGCCTTCGCGCTGCCGGGGATCTCCGCGGCCCTCGCGCCGTCGGGGGCACAGCTGCTGTGGATCGTCGACGCCTACCCACTGGTCCTCGCGGGGCTCCTCGTGCCGATGGGGAGCCTGGGAGACGCCGTCGGTCGTCGCAGGCTGCTCATGATCGGCGGTCTGGGCTTCGCCGTCGTCTCCGCATTCGCGGCGTTCGCGCCGACCGCGGCCGCACTCATCGCCGCGCGCGCCGCGCTGGGGTTCTTCGGGGCGATGCTGATGCCCGCGACCCTGTCGATCATCCGCAACGTCTTCACCGATCCCACGGAGCGGCGCACGGCGATCGCGGTGTGGGCCGCCGGGTTCTCCGGCGGTGCGGCACTGGGCCCCATCGTGGGCGGAGTCCTGCTCGAGCACTTCTGGTGGGGTTCCGTGCTGCTGCTGGCCGTGCCGGTCCTCGTCCCGCTCCTGGCACTGGGCATGTGGTTGATCCCCGAGTCCAAGGATCCGGACCCCAGCCCCATCGACCCGCTGAGCATCGTCCTCGTGATGGCGACGATGGCCCCCATCGTGTGGGCCGTCAAGGAGGTCGCGTACGCGGGGGTGACGGGGACCTCGGCGGCGGCCGTTCTCGTGGGGGTGGTGAGCGGAGCGCTCTTCGTGCACCGCCAGCTGCGGCGCCCGCGTCCCATGCTCGACGTGCGGCTGTTCACCGTCCCCGCGTTCAGCGGAGCGCTGGCGGCGAACCTGCTGAGCGTGTTCTCCCTGGTCGGGTTCCTCTTCTTCATCTCCCAGCATCTGCAGCTGGTGAGCGGGCGCAGTCCGCTGGAGGCGGGACTCTTCCTGCTGCCGGGACTCGCGGTCACCGTGGTCGCGGGGCTCGCCGCCGTCTGGCTGGTGCGGGTGTTCACACCCGCGACCGTCGTCTCCGGCGGTCTGGTGCTGAACGCCGTGGGCTACGGCGTGATCCTGGTGAGCGGGCAGGCCGGATCCGACCTGGGTCTGCTCATCGCCTTCGCGATCCTGGGCGCCGGCGTGGGTATGGCGGAGACGATCTCGAACGACGTGATCCTGTCAGCGGTGCCGGCCCACAAGGCGGGGGCGGCCTCTGCGATCTCGGAGACCGCCTACGAAGGAGGCGCGGTGCTGGGCACCGCGGTGCTGGGCAGCGTGCTCACAGCCGCCTACCGCTCGCACGTCGAGGTCCCGGACGGTGTGTCCGCCGCAGACGCGACCACGGCGGGAGAGACGCTGGGCGGCGCGGTCGAGGTGGCGGGCACGCTGCCTGGCCCTCTAGCCGCGGATCTTCTCGAGTCCGCCCGCAGCGCCTTCGACTCCGGAGTCGTGGTCACCTCGTCGATCGCGGCGGTCCTCATGCTCGTGGCCGCGGTGATCGCCGGACTGACCCTCCGGCAGCGGCGCTGAACCAGGGGCAGAGCCGCTGAACCGCTGTCAGCGGCGCAGCCGCTCGTCCCAGGCCGCCAGCACGGGCTCCGGCGTGGGGCGCGAGGCCAACGAGCCCACGAGGTAGGCGACGATCGAGGCGGCGAGGCCCAGGTAGATCGGCGAATCCGCGAAGATCCCCGCGACGATCATCATGACGACCGTCGTCACGGTGCCTGCGATCATGCCTGCCAGCACGCCCACGATCGTCCCGCGGCGGAACACGAGACCGCCGATGATCGGGATGAGCAGACCCGCGACCAGGATGTTGTAGGCGACGGTCAGCGCTTCGACGACGCTCGGCATGACGAGGGCGAGCCCCATGCTCGCGATGCCGAAGACGACCAGCCAGATCCGTGATGCTCCGACCCGGTCCGCGGACTCGTCGACGCCGCCCAGGTCCTGGGCCGCTCCGGTCCTGCGCGCTCCCCACTGCTCGACGACGTCCTGGCGGAACACCGTGGAGCCTGCGATGAGGGCACCGGAGGCCGTCGACATGACTGCGGCCAGCGCCGCGGCCAGCACGAAGCCGGCGAGCAGAGGCGCCATCGAGTGGTCGACCACGGCGGTGAAGACATCGTCGCTGACCTCGATGCCGGGCACCAGCACCTGGGCGGCGGTGCCGATGAGTGCCCCGGCGACGGCGTAGAGCAGGCAGTAGAGACCGGTCGACAGTCCCGCCCAGCGGGCGACTCCGGGGGAGCGGGCGGTGAAGACGCGCTGCCAGATGTCCTGACCGATGAGCAGGCCCAGCGTGTAGATGAGGAAGTACGTGAAGATCGTCGACCCGCCGATCGCCACGGGGTCGAACGCGTCCGGGCCCAGCGTCGCGCCGATCTCTGAGAACCCGCCCGCCTGCACGATGACGATGGGCAGGAGGATCAGGAAGATGCCGATCGTCTGGATGACGAACTGCACGAAGTCCGTCAGCGTGATCGACCACATCCCGCCGAGCATCGAGTAGATGACGACGACGGACCCGCCCAGCAGGATCGCGGGGATCCTGTCGATGCCCAGCAGGGCGTGGAAGATGCTGCCGTAGGCCACGGTCGAGGTCGTGGCGATCATGAGCCCGTACGCGGACATGATGATCCCCGACACCTGGCGCGAACCGCGGCCGTAGCGCAGCTCGAGCATCTGGGAGACGGTGTAGATCTCCAGCCTCTGGATCTTCGGCGCGAAGAAGAGGCTGAGCGCGATGATGCCCAGGCCGATGCAGAAGACCAGCCACATGCCGGACAGCCCGAACTCATAGCCCAGGCCCACGCCGCCCACTGTCGAGGCGCCGCCCAGCACGACGGCGGCGAGGGTGCCGGTGTACATGAGCGGACCCAGGCGACGGCCCGCGACGAGGTAGTCCTCCTGGCTGCGCGTGCGGCGCATCCCCCAGATGCCGAAGCCGATCATGGCGGCGAGGTAGATGAGGACGACTGCGATATCCATGCTCGGAGTCCGTTCGCTTCCGGGACCGGCGTACCGGTCGGTCAGGTATCAGATGAGGAGGGCGGGCCGGACGGGGATCAGGCGTCGACGCGGACGTGGACGACGGTCGGCCGATCCGCGGCGAGGGCGGCCCGGATCGCATCCGGCAGGTGCTCGTCGAGGTCCGTGAGCCCGACCGTGCTCCCGCGCGCGCCCATGGACTCGCCCAGCAGTGCGAAGTCCGGCCGATGGAGGCGGACGGCGAAGGGGCTGATGCCGCGCTCCACCATCTGGTGCTCGATCTCCTCGTACCCGCCGTTGTCGACGATCACGAAGGGGATCGGCAGCGCCAGTTCGACCGCCGTGACGATCTCCTGGATCGCGAACATCGCCGCGCCGTCGCCCACGATGCACACGACAGGGCGATCGGGTGCCGCGAGGCGACCGCCGATCGCGGCGGGGATCCCGTAACCGAGCGTCGCGTAGCCGGGCATGTAGAGCAGCTGATCCGGCGTCCGGGCGACGAGGGCGTGGACGGACCCGTCGTAGGTGACGCGCGAGGAGTCGCCGGAGACGATGACGTCGTGGCCCGCGGCCTCCTGCACGAGTGCTGTGACCCGGGCGCCGATCTGAGTCGCGTCGAATTCGCGCGCGACCTCCCGTCGCAGAGCCGCGGCGCGGTCCGCTCCGTTTTCGCGGCTGCCTGCGGGGATCCGGCTGTCTGCGCCGCTGCCGGTTCCCACGCCGGTGCGACTGCCGAGGCGTGCGAGGAGTCCGTCCGTGAAGGAGTGCGCGTCGCCCAGGACGAGCACGTCGCCGCGGAGGTTCTTGTGCAGCTGGTCCGGGTCGATGTCGCAGCGGATCACCGTCTGCGAGCTGTCGTCAGCGCCGGACTGCTCCTGGACGCCGATGAGGCCGCCCCACAGGTCCGAATCGGCGATCTCCGTGCCCACGACCAGCAGCACGTCGGCATCCCGCGACGCCTGCTGGACCGACGGCCAGCGGACGTTCGCGCCGAGCGCCAGAGGGTGCGTCTCGTCGAGGATGCCCTTGCCGTTCGCCGTCGTCGCGACGGGTGCGTCCAGCGCCTCGGCGAGAGCCGTGATCTGCGCGGAGGCTCCGCGTGCCCCGCCGCCCGCGATGATGAGCGGGTGGACGGAGGCGGCCAGGGCCTCGGCGGCGGTGTCCACCGCGTCCTCATCGAGGGGACGCGAGCGGGGAGGCCAGGGGGCTGCGGTCGTGCCGTGCCACCCGCCCTCGAGCACGTCCAGCGGGACCTCGATGTGGACGGGCCCGGGACGGGCTCCGGCGAAGAGCGCGAAGGCGTCCGCGACGGCCTGGGCCGCGCCCTCGGCCGTCCGCGTTCGATGCGCTGCGACCAGCAGGTGGCTGAGCGCGCCGGAGGAGTCCTTGGTCTCGTGCAGCATGCCGACGTCGGCCCGCTCCAGTCCCGTCGGCACGCCGGGGGACAGGATAAGCATGGGACGTGACTCCGCGTATGCGGTCGCCGCCGCTGTGATGACGTTGGTGAGGCCCGGGCCCGAGGTCGTGAGGACGACGCCGGGACGTCCGGACACCACGTAGTAGCCGTCAGCGGCGTAGCCGGCGCCCTGTTCGTGGCGCGGTGTGATCGCGCGGATGCCGAACCGGTCGAGGTGCCGGTAGAACTCGAGGTTGTGCGTGCCGGGGATGCCGAACACCGTGTCGACGCCGTGCGCGGCCAGAGCCGCGACGACGGCGAGCCCGCCGTTGGAGTATGCCTGGTCAGTCGGGGTGGTCCGGTCGTTCATCGCGCGTCTCCTTCCGAGCGCAGATGCTCTGCGACGGGGCCGCCGACCGCGGTCCGCCCCTGCTTCGCACCGGCCCACAGTGACAGGATCTCAAAGCCCAGCTGTGCGGCGGCGAGGCCCGTGACCTCTGCGTGGTCGTATGCGGGCGCCACTTCGACGATCTCCGCGCCCACCACGTTGAGGCCCGCCAGCCCGCGGACCGCGTTGAGGAGCTCGCGATTCGTGAGGCCGCCGGTCTCCGGTGTGCCGGTGCCGGGTGCCGCCGCGGGGTCCAGCACGTCGATGTCGATGGACAGGTAGACGGGTGCGTCGCCCAGTCGTGTCCGCATCCGCTCGACGATCCGGGACAGCGGCTGGAACTCGAAGTCATCCGACCGGATCACCTGGAACCCCAGCACGCTGTCGGACTCGAGGTCCTCCTCGCCGTAGAGCGGGCCCCTGATGCCCACGTGGAGGCAGCGCTCGAGGTCGAGGAGGCCCTCCTCGCTCGCCCGGCGGAACGGGGTGCCGTGCGTGTACGGCGCTCCCATGTACGTGTCCCACGTGTCGAGGTGGGCGTCGAAGTGCAGCACGGCGATCGGGCCGTGGGTCCGGTGCACGGAGCGGATGTTCGGCAGCGCCAGCGTGTGGTCGCCTCCCAGGGTCAGCAGCTTCGCGCCGTCGGCGCGCATCGCGTCCGCGTTCTGCTCGACGTCGGTGATCGCGGCTTCGATGTCGAAGGGGTTCACCCCCAGGTTGCCGCAGTCCGCGACCTGCTGGGCGTGGAAGGGGCGGACGTCGACGGCCTGGTTGTAGGGCCGCAGGAGCTTCGACGAGGTCCGGATGTGGTCGGGGCCGAACCGGGCTCCGGGACGGTAGCTCACACCCGCATCGAACGGGACTCCGAGGATCTTCACGTCGATGTCCGCGTCCGGACGCGCCGCTTCGACCTCGTCGAGGCGGGGGAGGAGGCCGAAGGTCGGCGGTCCTGCGAAGCGGGGGGTGGCGCTGTAGTCGGCGGGGCCCAGGGGCTGATCGTCGGACATGGTCCTCCTCGTGGGTGGATCGACGCGCGGGCGGATCGACGCGCGGCGGAGAGTCATCTGTCAGAGCGGGAGGTCAGGATGCTCCTCCAGGAATGCGGCCGTCACGTCGAGGACGCGGTCGAGCGCCTCCTGCGGGCCGA
This sequence comes from Brevibacterium sp. Mu109, assembly GCF_900169375.1. Classification (NCBI taxonomy): domain Bacteria; kingdom Bacillati; phylum Actinomycetota; class Actinomycetes; order Micrococcales; family Brevibacteriaceae; genus Brevibacterium; species Brevibacterium sp. Mu109. The sequence goes on along the minus strand of NZ_FXZF01000023.1, from coordinate 19,219 downwards.
CGCTGATGCGGACACCGGCGCCGAGGTTGCGGACGGCGAGCGCCTGTCGGCTCGCCGCGATCTCGAAGGCCTCGGACCACTCGCCCAGGGGGAGCCAGACGAAGTTGCCCTGCGCCTGCGGGACGGTCCACCCCTGTGCGCGGAGCGCGTCCGCGAGCGCGTCGCGCTGGGCAGCGATCTCACGGGCACGGGCGAGCACCTCCTCGTGATGGTCCAGGGAGACGAGGGCGGCCGCCTGGCTGACCTCCGTGACGCCGAACGGTATGACTGCCTTGAGGAGTCCCTCGATGATCGATTCGTGCGCGATCGCATATCCCACGCGCATCCCGGCAAGACCGTGCGCCTTGGAGAACGTCCGCAGGAGGACGAGGTTCGGGTGGGAGTCCAGCAGCTCGAGGCCGCGGGCGGCGTCAGGGTCGGTCGCGAACTCCCAGTACGCCTCGTCGAGTGCGACGACGACGTGCGGCGGCACGCGCGCGAGGAAGGCCGTCAGCTCCGCATGCGTGAGGACGGGGCCCGTGGGGTTGTTGGGGGAGCAGAGGAACACGAGGCCGGTGGCGTCTGTGACGGCCTCGGCCATCGACTGGAGGTCGTGGCGACCGTCGGGCAGCAGCGGAACAGGGTGGCGCTTGGCTCCCGCGAGGCCGGTCACCTGCGGGTACATCTCGAAGGACGGCCACGGGTAGATGGCCTCGGTCCGATTGTCCGACGTGATCTGCGTGACCGCGACGAGGAGCTCCGAGGCCCCCGTCGTCACGATCGTCCGTTCGGGCGAGACCCCGAACACCTCGCCGATCCTGCGGCGCAGTGCGACGGCCGCGTCATCCGGATACCGGGTGGGCCCGGAACCCGGCCGGGCGAGCTGCTCGAGGACCGCGGGGAGGGGATCGAGATGGTTCTCGTTCGACGACAGGCGGAACGGGGTGAGACCGGCGACGTCGGCGGGCGCACGCCCGGGGATGTACGGAGGGAACGTCTGCAGTTCGGCGCGCAGCCGGATCGGATCGTCTGTGACCATGCGCACATGCTGTCATACGTGACGGACACTCACCACGGTTTCGAACCGGGTTCCCGCACCCCCGATCCGGTGCCGCCCTCATTCGTCTGCGAGTGGCGCTCCTCCGACTCCTGGCGGCGCTTCTCGAGCTCCTCCATGCGCTCGTCGCTCTCCCCGGACTCCTCGCCGGACGTGTCTCCGCCCGAACCGTCCTGGGACTCCTCACCGCCGCCGCTGCCGTCTGAGTCGCTGTCGCCGCCGTCTCCGTCCTCGGAGTCGCCGCCGTCCGACCCGTCGTCGCCGTCGGTGCCCTCCTCACCGCCCTCGCCGCCGGAGGAGGGGTTGTTCATCTCCTCCTGCGATTCGTCGACCCGCTGCTCCTGGGAATCCATCTCCTCATCCTGTCCTGAGCCGTCGGGGCGGCATTCCTCGGGAGCCTCCCTGAGCGTCGTGCGCGCCGCGTCGTAGCGGTCGTTGGCCGCATCGACGTCGTCGGCATCGCGGAACGCGTCGGCCTGCCCCTCCTGCACGAGCGCGAGGTTGACCCGGACCGCGCACTCGTCGCGTGCGGGAGCGGTGGACAGTGCTGTCTCCAGCTCCGCCTCCGCCTCGTCGAGCGCTCCGTCGCCCGCGAGCGCGGTGCCGGCCGCGAAGTGGCCCTTGTGGCGCTCGAAGGGGCTCATGTCGAGGAACCGATCCGCGGACTCCTGCGCGGCGGTGTAGTCGCCCGATTCGAACTGCGCGCTCGCCCGCGCCAGCTGCCAGTGGGTGAGCCCCGACCACGCGGCGACCGCCAGCAGGACGAGGATGACCGCGCCTGCGGCGATGAGTCTGCCGCGGGAGCTTCGGTGCCGGGTCTGCGGTGCATCGGTCTGAGCGCTCATGTCGACCGCCTCGATCCGGAGAGCAGGCCCAGGCCCCGGATCCGTCGCGCGACGAAGACGCCCTCCACCGCGAGCCAGGCCACGAGCGGGATGAAGAGGATCCAGGTGAACTCGGAGACGGCCTGGGTCGTGTCCTCCTTCTCCTGGACGATCCGGTCGACATCGGGGAACTCGTAGGAGACGGCGTCACCCACGGTGCGGTGCTCGTACTCGACGCCCATATCGTCCGCAATGCCCTGGAGGTTCCCCTCGTCGATGGTCGAGACGGCGGGCGCATTCGTCGACGGGTCCGTGATGTACTCCGTCTCCTCGTCGTTCCAGTACCCCCGGGTCTCCTGCATGCGTCCTCCGCCCGACGTCCCGTAGCCCCAGACGGCACCGCCGTCGACGAGGTCGGCGACCCCGTCCATCGGCGCGGGCTCGTCGCCGGACGTCTGTTCGCCGTCCCCCAGGTAGAACACGAGGCGTGCGCTGTCCGGACGGTCCTCGGCGGCCTTCTCCAGGCGCTCGACGAGGTGGTCCCGCGCTGACGTGATCGAGCTGCCGGAGGAGTACAGCGTCACTTCGGGGCGCAGCACGTCGAGCGCGGAGCGCATGGCGGTGTCGTCCGTCGTCAGCGGCAGGACGGTCTGGCTGGTCGCAGCGAAGGTGATGAGGGAGTAGCGGGCCTCCGGCGCCTGCTCCATGAGCTCCGAGACATCCTCTTCGACGCCGTCGAGACGCGGAGCGTCCCCGTCCCAGTCCTCGGCCACCATCGACGCGGTGACGTCGACGACGACGAAGACATCGAGAGCCGCCTCGCTGCGCTCCGTGACAGCGGTGACCGGGATGCCGGGACGGCTGAACGCGAGGGCCAGCACGACGACCGCGGCCGCACGCAGGACCCACTGGGTCCGCCGTCCGGCTGTGCGCACGGCGAGGACGACGCAGCCGGCGACCAGGACGAGGGCGATCGCGACGAGCACGGGCCACGGCAGGAGCGGATTGAAGACGAGGTCGTTCACAGGCGCATCCTCCATGCCAGGAGCAGCAGTGCGATGATCCCCAGCCCGCTGCCCACGAGCGGGACCACCGGCTTGTCGTGGAACAGCGTGACGAGACGTCCGTCCGTCAGCCTGGCCTCCGTCTCCTGGACCGAGGTGACGATCCGGTCGACGGCGCGTTCGTCGGACATCGAGTGGAACTCGCCGTCCGTCGCCTCCGCCGCGCCCTCCAGCTCTTCGAGGTTGAGGGGGAAGAAGTAGCGCGACGGTGCGAGCGCGTAGATGCGGACATCGGTCTCGAGCGCATGGTCGGAGGCCTCCGACAGGGTGAAGAGCGGATCGCCCGCCAGTTCGTTGTCGGTGGCGAGGATCATCGAGCGGGAGCGCTCCTCCTCCTTCCGGTCGAAGGCCTCGACGCAGTTCACCACGCCATCGCCGATCAGGGAGGATCCCGGCACGTTGTCCGGCTGGGTCGGGGTGATGAAGTCCAGGCCGTCGGTGCCGTACGACGAGAAGCCCTCATGCGCGTCCTCGAGGAACGACTTGGCCATGTCGTAGTCGTCCGTGAGGGGGAAGACGGTCACGGCGGTCGCGTTGAAGATCGTCATGCCGATGCGCTCGCCGTCGAACGAGTCGACCATGTCGATGTACGACTCGATGATCTCCGCGTCATAGCCGACCATCGACCCGGACACATCGAGGCAGAGCATCACGTCGCGCAGGTGGCGCTTGGGGCTGATGGTCTCCATCGTCGTCGGCCGGGCGACGCCCGCCAGGGCGAAGACCGCGGTGAGAGCGACGATCGCGAGTCCCGCGAGGCCCCCCAGCAGCAGGCGGCGGCGCGCCCGCACGTACTCCGGCAGGGCTGTGAGGCGGGAGAGGAAGGCGACCGGGGTGCGGCCTCGGCTGCGGGAGGGGAGCGCGAAGGCGATTCCCAGAGCGATGAGCCCGGCGACGCCCAGGACGATCGCCAGCCAGAGCATGGGGGTCGTCACCATCGGGTGATCACCTCCCGGGCCACGCGCAGCTCTTCCGCGGCCGTCTCCGGCACATCGCGCTCGAACTCCGCGGTGTAGAGACGGGAGACGGCATCGGCGAGGGGAGCGATGCCGGCCTCTCGCATCTCACGCTGCGTCATGTGCTTCGCCGAGGCGCCCCACGCCTCCGAGGCGAAGTCGCGCAGCAGTGCGCTGAGCTCCTGAGCCGTCGTCCTGGTCGTGAGGTCGCCGCTCGCGTAGCGCTCTTCGATCGCGTCGATGAGTGCGGCGTAGCGGCTGCGGACATGCACCGGCACCGAACGAGGGCCCGTCGCGTGGCCGCGCAGACGTCCGATGAGCGGGAGGAAGCCGACGAGGACGGCGAGGAGGACTCCGAAGACCGCGGCCGCGATCCAGAAGTCGGAGGCACCGAGAGGGGGTATCAGCTCACCGGGCACGACGGTGCCTCTCCGCTGCGCGGTGGAAGGCGGGCAGGGCCTGCGCCGATGCGCCGACCCTCTCCTGCACGATGCCCGCTGCGCGCAGGACTCGCGCCGTGCTGTCCCGGCGGGCGGATTCCGCCGCGCGGTACGCCTCAGCGACGCGGGGATCGGCAGCCAGCAGGGAGGGGACGGTGGAGCCGGAGCGCACGGTGCCGGCGGCTGCCCCCGCCACCGTCGCCCCGATGTCGAAGGGGGTGTCGTCGGCCGCAGCCAGTGCGAGGGGGTCGGCCTCGAGCACTGTGAGCCAGAGGATCTCGTGGTGCCCCGAGATCTTGCGCAGGAGGCGCAGGTGGGCATCGGTGAGGTCGATCTCGTCGCTGATGACGATGACGAGGTGGCGGCGGCGCAGGCGCGTGCTCAGCCAGTCCAGGAGGTCGAGGGCGGTGGAGTCGTCGTGGGTCCCGCGGCGCGCGAGGATCCGGCGCAGCAGATGCTCCAGGCCCGCTTCGCTCGATTCCGGTCGGGTCAGGTGCACGCGGTGCCCGTCGTTCGCGGCCATGCAGACCTCGTCACCGCCGCGCACGGCGAACCATCCCGCCATGCCCGCCAGCAGGATCGCGAGGTCGCGCTTCGATTCGCCGCCGGCGGCGGTCGCGTCCATCGACCGACCGGTCGCGACGACGAGCGCGAGGCGCAGGCGCCGGTGATCCGTGTACCGCTTCACGAGGGGGACGGGGTGGCGTGCGGACGCCTTCCAATCGATGTCGCGGATCTCGTCGCCGTCGACGTATTCGCGCAGGTCGTCGAAGTCGAGCGACTGCCCGTGGAACAGCGACGCCCAGCCGCCGTCGAGCAGGCTCGCCACGCGCCTGTGCGTGTGGAGGGTGAGCCGTGCGCGGATGCGTGTGAGGAGGGCCGTCATCAGGGAGTCCTCACGCGGTTGAGGATCTCCGTCACGAGCTGGGTCGTGGTGATGCCCTCCGCGATGCCCTCGAACGTCAGGGCGATCCGATGGCCGAGGATCCGCTGGGCGAGGTCCTTCACGTCTTCCGGGATGACGTAGTTGCGGCCGCGGATCAGCGCGAGGGCGCGGGAGGCGCGGGTGAAGGCGATCGAGGCGCGCGGTGAGGCGCCGGCTTCGACGAACGCTCCCCGCGGACCGATCACGCGGTCCGCCGCGCGGGTCGCCCAGACGAGCTCGACGATGTAGCGGCTGATGGCGGGGTCGATGTAGATCTTGCTCGCCGACTGCTGCATGGCACGCAGCTCTTCGACGGTGCAGGCCGGTTCCGGGTGCGATTCGAAGACGCCGTCGTCCAGACGGCGCAGGATCTCCAGCTCCTCGTCCGGGGTGGGGTAGGCGAGCACGTCCTTGAGCATGAAGCGGTCCAGCTGCGCCTCCGGGAGGGGGTACGTGCCCTCCTGCTCGATCGGGTTCTGCGTCGCCATCACGAGGAAGGGGTTGGGCAGGTCGAACCGCTTGCCGCCGATCGTGGTCTGCCGCTCCTGCATGGCCTCGAGCATCGCCGACTGGGTCTTCGCGCTCGACCTGTTGATCTCGTCGAGCAGGATGATGTGCGCGTGCACGGGCCCCAGCCTGGTGTCGAATGCGCCCGTCGACGCGTTGTAGACCTGGGTGCCGATGATGTCGCTGGGCAGCAGGTCCGGGGTGCACTGGATCCGGGCGAAGGACGAGGACACGGCGCCGGCGAGCGCGGAGGCCGCAGTGGTCTTCGCGAGGCCCGGAACGCTCTCCAGCAGGAGGTGGCCCTCCGTGAGGAGGCCGATGAGCAGCGATTCGCGCAGCCGCTGCTGTCCGACGACGAACGTGTCCACATACCCCTGGACGCGTGCCAGGACCTCTGCCGCAGACGTGATCTCACGGGTGTTCGCCGTCGACGGCTGGTGCGCTGTCATGCTGTCTCCTCCGGTGTGGGGCCGAGCGGTGGAGCCCCGTGCGGTGCGGGCCCCGCGCTGCAGGGGCCGGTGCGGTCCCGTGGTCGCTGCACACCACGGTATCGGTGCCCGCTGACACCGCGCTCACTCCGGTGTGGCGGTTCCGGAACAGTGGGGTCGGACACCGTCCATCGGTGAGCTGCGACCCATCGGCGGAAAATCTTCTGGTGTGGATCCGCAGGCTCCGGTTGGGGACGACATGGGGACGCGAGGTGCTCTCCGGAACCCCGTCGGACTCCGCATCCCGCGCGAGGGGCGGGAAGGCGAACCACACGGCTGTTGTTCACACCCTGTGGAGAAGTCGGATCGGGTGTGTGCACCCCCTGTGCACGACACGCGGAGAGCGGTCGAACCACACTGGTGTAACACACCATATGGGGGTACCGTTGTCCATGAACACAACATCTAGTGGTCTGGTCGCTGCGGGAGCGCAGCGGTCGGACGGCACTCAGACAGCGGACGAAGGACGGGAATCCCATGATCACGGTGTACACGAAGCCCTCTTGCGTGCAGTGCAATGCCACCTTCCGCGCCCTCGATGCACGAGGTGTCGAGTACCGCACGGTGGACCTCAGCAGGGACCCGGGGGCGCTCGACGTCGTGAAGGCGATGGGCTACATGCAGGCACCGGTCGTGGTGACCGACGACGATCACTGGTCGGGCTTCCGCCCTGACAAGATCGGGACCCTCGATGCGCAGGCGGACGCGGCATCCTCCGTAGCCTGAGCGAGGTGATGCTCGTTGCTCGTCGTCTACTATTCGAGCCCCTCCGAGTACACCCATAAGTTCGCGCAGAAGCTGCATCATCCGGTGCTGCGCCTGCCTCTCGTGACGAAGGCCCCCACCCCGCTCATCGCTGAGCCCTTCGTCCTCATCACCCCCACCTTCGGCGCGGGCATCAATCGGGGCTCCGTGCCGAAGCAGGTCATCAAGTTCCTCAACGTCAAGGACAACCGCGACAAGCTCGTGGGAGTCATCGGCGCGGGGAACACGAATTTCGGCGAGGACTACTGCCGCGCGGCGCACATCGTGGCCGCCAAGTGCGGAGTGCCGGTCCTCTACCGCTTCGAGCTCCTCGGAATGCCCGAGGACGCCGAGAACGTCAACAAGGGATTGGACGAACTGTGTCAAGCACCAGTGTAGAAAGAGACGTCGAGGCGATCATCCGCGAGGAGACAGAACTCGACTACCACGCACTCAACGCCATGCTGAATCTGTACGATGCGGACGGCCGCATCCAGTTCGAGCGTGACCGCCAGGCAGCGCGTCAGTACTTCCTCCAGCACGTCAACAACAACACGGTCTTCTTCCACAACCTCAGGGAGAAGCTCGACTACCTGGTCGACCACGACTACTACGAGAAGGACGTGCTGGACCAGTACTCGTTCGAGTTCATCCAGCGCCTCTCGGACCTCGCGTACTCGAAGAAGTTCCGCTTCCAGACATTCCTGGGCGCCTTCAAGTACTACACGTCCTACACGCTCAAGACGTTCGACGGGAAGCGCTACCTCGAACGGTTCGAGGATCGTGTCGTCATGGTCGGGCTGTTCCTCGCCCGCGGCGATGAGACGCTCGCGACCCGCCTGGTCGAGGAGATCATCACCGGCCGCTTCCAGCCGGCGACCCCCACCTTCCTCAACGCGGGGAAGAAGCAGCGCGGCGAGCTCGTCTCGTGCTTCCTCCTGCGCATCGAGGACAACATGGAATCGATCGGCAGGTCGATCAACTCCGCACTCCAGCTGTCGAAGCGCGGCGGCGGCGTGGCGTTCTCGCTCACGAACATCCGTGAGCACGGGGCGCCCATCAAGAAGATCGAGAACCAGTCGTCCGGCGTCATCCCGGTCATGAAGCTGCTCGAGGACTCGTTCTCCTACGCGAACCAGCTGGGCGCACGCCAGGGTGCCGGTGCGGTGTACCTCAACGCACACCACCCGGACATCTATCGGTTCCTCGACACGAAGCGTGAGAACGCGGATGAGAAGATCCGGATCAAGACGCTCTCCCTGGGTGTCGTCGTCCCGGACATCACGTTCGAGCTGGCGAAGACCAATGAGGACATGTACCTCTTCAGCCCGTACGACGTCGAGCGCGTCTACGGTGTGCCGTTCACGGAGATCTCCGTGACGGAGAAGTACTACGAGATGGTCGATGACGCGCGGATCCGCAAGACGAAGATCAGTGCCCGCGACTTCTTCCAGACGCTGGCAGAGATCCAGTTCGAGTCGGGCTACCCCTACATCATGTTCGAGGACACGGTGAACAGGGCGAACCCGATCGACGGCCGGATCACGATGTCGAACCTGTGCTCGGAGATCCTCCAGGTGTCGGAGCCCAGCCAGTACGACGCGTCGCTGGGCTATGACCAGGTGGGCAAGGACATCTCCTGCAACCTCGGTTCGCTCAACATCGCACTCACGATGGACTCAGAGGACTTCGGCGGCACGATCGAGACCGCGATCCGCGGTCTCACCGCAGTCTCCGACACGTCGGACATCAATTCCGTGCCATCCATCGCGCGCGGCAACGACATGAGCCACGCGATCGGTCTGGGGCAGATGAACCTGCACGGGTACCTCGCCCGCGAGCGCATCTTCTACGGGTCCGATGAGGGCCTGGACTTCACGAACATGTACTTCTACTCCGTCACCTACCACGCGGTGCGTGCGTCGATGGAGATCGCGAAGGAGCGCGGACGGACGTTCGCCGGCTTCGAGCGTTCGAAGTACGCGACGGGGGAGTACTTCGACAAGTACACCGAGCAGACCTGGGCCCCGCGCACGGAGCGCGTCGCGCAGCTGTTCTCCGAGGCCGGCATCCAGATCCCCACGCAGGACGACTGGCTGCAGCTGAAGGCTGATGTCGCCGAGCACGGCATGTACAACCAGAACCTCCAGGCCGTGCCGCCGACCGGTTCGATCTCGTACATCAACAACTCGACGTCCTCGATCCACCCGGTCGCCTCGAAGATCGAGATCCGCAAGGAAGGCAAGATCGGCCGCGTCTACTACCCCGCGCCGTTCCTGACGAACGACAACCTGGAGTACTACCAGGACGCGTACGAGATCGGCTACGAGAAGATCATCGACACGTACGCCGAAGCCACGCAGCACGTGGACCAGGGCCTGTCGCTCACGCTGTTCTTCATGGACACCGCGACGACGCGCGACATCAACAAGGCCCAGATCTACGCATGGCGGAAGGGGATCAAGACGATCTACTACATCCGTCTGCGTCAGCTGGCGCTGGAGGGCACAGAGGTCGAGGGCTGCGTCTCATGCATGCTCTGACCCTCGCCCCGCACCGCACACATCCCGTTTCCGAGGAGATCGTATGACTGAGAACCTCCAGCAGATCGTCTCGCCCGTCGACGCGATCAACTGGAACCGCATCGAGGACGAGGTCGATTCCGAGGTCTGGGACCGCCTCACATCCAACTTCTGGCTGCCGGAGAAGGTGCCGCTGAGCAACGACGTGCAGTCGTGGACGACGCTCACGGAGGCGGAGAAGCTCCTCACGATGCGGGTCTTCACCGGCCTCACGCTCCTGGACACGATCCAGGGCACCGTGGGCGCGGTCTCGCTGATCCCCGATGCGATCACGCAGCATGAGGAGGCCGTCTACACGAACATCGCGTTCATGGAGTCGGTGCACGCGAAGTCGTACTCCTCGATCTTCTCCACGCTGGCGAACACCACGGAGATCGACGAGGCGTTCCGCTGGTCGGCGGAGAACCAGAATCTGCAGAAGAAGGCGCAGGTCATCGTCTCGCACTACGAGGCGGACAATCCGCACAAGCGGAAGATCGCCTCGGTGATCCTCGAGTCGTTCCTCTTCTACTCCGGGTTCTACCTGCCGATGCACTGGTCCTCGCGGGCGAAGCTCACGAACACCGCTGACCTCATCCGCCTCATCATCCGTGACGAGGCGGTGCACGGGTACTACATCGGGTACAAGTACCAGCGGGGACTCGACGGGGCGAGCCAGGAGCTGAAGGACGAGCTCAAGGACTTCACGTTCAACCTGCTCTTCGACCTGTACGAGAACGAGGTCCAGTACACGCACGACCTGTACGACGAGGTCGGGCTGGCCGAGGACGCGAAGAAGTTCCTGCACTACAACGCGAACAAGGCGCTCATGAACATGGGCTACGAGCCGATGTTCCCGAAGGACGTCACGGATGTGAATCCGGCGATCCTCGCAGCGCTGTCGCCCAATGCAGACGAGAACCACGACTTCTTCTCCGGGTCCGGTTCCTCCTACGTCATCGGCAAGGCAGAATCGACAGAAGACGAGGACTGGGACTTCTGACCCGGTTCCAGCCTCGTAGGAGGGCAGGCCGCTTGAGCGCCGGCCCCTGAACGCCTTCGTCCGACGCGTGCACACACGTCGGACGAAGGCGTTTCTGCGTCTCCTGGCACTGCAGATAGAATCGTGCGCCGGGTCACACAGTCGCGCATCGAGGAGTACGAGTGCTGGTCGTCGTCTTACCGCTGATCGTGCTCTTCACGATCGCGACCGTCAAAACCATTCCGGTCATCGGCGGGGATGTGCGCATCGCACTCGTCGCAGCCGGGCTCACAGCATGGGTGATGGGGGAGCCGTCGCTGCCGTCGCTGGGGGCGGGCATCGTGGACGGCATCGACACGCTGGCATGGGTCATGTGCCTGAGCCTCTTCGGGTCGATCTACGCGGAGAGTCAGGTGCGACTCGGGACGATGGACGCAGTGCTCGGCGTCCTCCGGAGAGTATTCGGGAACTCTCCGCGCGGCCTCATCGCCGCGACGTTCGTGACCCTGACGCTCGCCGGCTCCCTTCTGGGCGATGCGATCGCAGCAGCGACGGTCATCGGCTTCCTCGTCATCCGTGCTCTCGCGGAACTGAAGATCCCCGCCGAGGCGATCGCGATGATGATCCTCGTTGGCGCCTCGATCGGTTCCGTCATGCCTCCGATCAGCCAGGCTGTCTTCCTCTCAGCGTCCCTGCTCGAGATCGATCCGGCGCCGGTTGCGACGATCGCCTACGCAACCGTGACCGGGTCGCTCATCCTCGTGCTGCTGCAGTCGTTCCGCTATGTCCGTGGACGGTCGCTTCCCGTCGAACTCATCCCCACCGAGACCCTCGGCGCGCTGGTGAGGCGAACGTGGCCTGTCTTCGGGCCGCTTGCGCTCCTGGCCCTCATCGTCGTGCTCGACACCGGTTTCGGGGTCAATCTCTTCTCTCTGCTGCCAGGCGGGTCGACGGCTCTGGCGTTCCTCGACTCCACACCGATCCTCCGTGGCTTCTCGAATCTCGTCGTGCTCGCGATCATCGCAGCGACCCTGTTCGCACTCCTGTATCCGACGGTCGGGAAGAACGTCGGCTCCATCGTCGTCACAGGTGCGAAGAACGTAGGAGGGACACTTCTCCTCCAGCTGTGCGCCGGCTTCATGGTCGGAATGTTTCAGGTCTCCGGAGCGATCGACACCGTGGCCGAGGCCGCACAGGGCCTGTCCGGGAACGCGGTCGCCCTGGGAGCGGTCGTCGTCATCGCCGTGCTGGGCATGATCACCGGGTCGCAGACGACCGCGCAGACTGTCGTCGTTCCGTTCGCCGGGCCGCTTCTCGTCGCAGCCGGCGGCGGCTCCGTCGCCGTTGCGCTCGGCGCCTCGCACATCGCGAGCGGCGCGCAGAACCTACCGCCCGTCGGCCTCACGGCGTTCGTCGTCTGCGGCTTGGTGGGTGCGTCCCTCAACCAGCGCGTCGATCCGGTGAAGACGATGATACTGGCGCTGCCCAACTCGCTGTACTTCATCGTCGTCGGCCTGCTCTTCTGGCTGTTCGGCTGACGAGCACGCGGAACCGCCCGCCGGGAGAGTCCGACGGGCGGTTCTGCGTGCGCAGCGATGCTGCTGGGCGATGGGGCCGGTCAGCCCCTGGAGGCCTCGTCGGCAGGCACCTTCGCCGCGTCAGCGGCGTCTTTGAACCAGTCTTCGACGAGCTCGTCGTAGCTGCCGTCCTCGCGCATGTCTGCGAGCAGGGCGTTGAACTCTTCGAGGACGGGGCTGCCGCCCATCTGCACTGCGGCCGCCAGGTGCTCGTCCGTGTCGAACGATTCGACGAGCTCGACGGAGTCGTCCGCCTGCATCACCGCGAGCACCAGCGAGATGTTCGCGATGCCGGCTTCGATCTGTCCGGCCTGCAGCGACTGCTGGAGGAGCGACGACGCCTCGAACTGGACCGTGTTGAGGCCCTGTTCAGCGGCGAACTCAGAGCTCGTCGTCGCGTCCTGCACGCCGACCTTGGAATCGCCGAGGTCGTCGATCGACGAGTAGCCCGCGTCCTCCTTGGCCATGAGTGCGAGGTTGTCGTAGACGATCGAGTCGGAGAACTGCATCTTCGACTCGCGCTCTTCGGTCACCGTCATCGCGGCGAGAGCGATATCGCATTGCCCCGTGTCGAGGGCGGCCGCCGATTGGATCGACTCGAACGGGGAGTTGATGTACTCCGGCTCCACCTCGAGTCGCTCGGCCAGTGCCTGGGCGAGGTCGATCTCGAGACCCTTGGCCTCCCCATCCTCCTCGAACTCGAAGGGCGGGGCGGGCATCGTGGTGCAGACGGTGAGGACTCCCGATTCGACGAGGCCCATCCCATCGTCTGAGCCGCTGTCGTCCGAGCCGCCGCAGGCGGAGACCGCGAGCAGGGGCAGGAGCGCCGCGGCGGCGATGCTTGAACGCCGTCCGGCGCGTCGCATGGTCATGCCGCCTGTCCGAGGCCGGCCTGTGCCTGCCGGTACTCGGCTGCGAGGCGCGCGATGAGCTCACGTGCGGAGACCGATTCGCTGATCATGCCGATCCCCTGACCGGATCCCCAGATCTCCTTCCAGGCCTTCGGCTTCTTGCCGTCCCGGTCGGAGCCGAACGTCATCTTCGAGGGGTCGGAGACCTCGAGATCATCCGGGTTGAGTCCGGCGTTCTCCACGGACCCGCGCAGGTAGTTCCCGTGCACGCCCGTGAAGAGGTTGGAGTAGACGATGTCAGAGGCGCTCGAATCGACGATCATCTGACGGTATCCGTCGACGACGTTGGCTTCCGGTGTCGACAGGAATGCCGACCCCACGTATCCGAAGTCCGCGCCCATGACCTGGGCTGCGAGGACGGAGCGGCCGTGGGCGAGCGCGCCGGACAGGGCCAGCGGGCCGTCGAACCACTCGCGGATCTCCTGCACGAGTGCGAAGGGGGACAGCGCGCCGGCGTGGCCGCCGGCACCTGCGGCCACGGCGATGAGTCCGTCCGCGCCCTTCTCGATCGCCTTGTGGGCGAAGCGGTTGTTGATGATGTCGTGGAGCACGATGCCGCCGTAGCTGTGGACGGCTTCGTTCACCTCTTCACGCGCACCCAGGGACGTGATGACGATCGGGACCTTCTTGTCGACGACGACACCGAGGTCGTGCTCGAGGCGGTCGTTCGTCCGGTGCACGATGAGGTTGGCGGCGACGGGACCCACCGGCTTGCCGGGGTTCGCCGATGCGAACGCATCGTTCTCCTCGTAGATCTCGTCGAACCAGTCGGCGAGCATCTCCGCAGGGCGGGCGTTGAGGGTCGGGAACGATCCGACGATGCCGGCCTGGCACTGCGCCTTGATGAGGTCGAGTCCGGACGCGATGAACATGGGTGAGGCGATGACGGGCACGCTCAGGGGGCGAGCGAGTGCTTCAGGAAGTGACATGTTTCTCCTTCTGTGCGTCTGCGATGACGGCGTGTGAACAGCCTAGCCCTTAGTCGAACGCTCGAAAAGTGCGGCCGGGCGGCGGCTGTGCGAACGACTGCGGGCCCCACAGCGACTCGTCGTCGCTCCGGGGCCCGCAGATCGCGAGGGTGAGGATCAGGAGTCGGTGAAGTCCGGCTTCCGCTTCTCGATGAACGCCGCCATCCCCTCGGACTGGTCGTTGGTCGCCAACGACGAATGGAAGAGCCGGCGCTCGTAGGAGAGGCCCTGCTGGAGGGTCGTCTCGAAGGCGGCGTTCACTGCCTCCTTCACCATGCTCGAGGCGATGAGCGACTTCGACGCGATCGTCGCGGCGATCGACTCCGCCTCCTCGAGCAGCGCATCGTGCGCGACGACTCGCGCGACGAGACCGGACCGCTCCGCCTCCTCGGCATCCATCATGCGGCCGGTGAGGCACAGGTCCATCGCCTTCGCCTTGCCGATGGCGCGGGTGAGCCGCTGGGAACCGCCCATGCCAGGGAGCACGCCGAGGTTGATCTCCGGCTGGCCGAACTTCGCCTTCTCCGATGCGATGAGGATGTCGGCCATCATCGCGAGTTCGCAGCCGCCGCCCAGAGCGAAGCCGTTGACTGCGGCGATGATCGGCTTCGAGACGTCGCTGAGGCGCGACCAGCCGGCGAACCAGTTCTTCCGGTAGGCGGTCGCGAAGTCCAGCGAGGCCATCTGCTTGATGTCCGCGCCGGCGGCGAATGCCTTGCCCGCACCGGTGAGGATGATCGCGCGGACGCTGTCATCGGCATCCGCATCCGCGGCCGCAGCGGTGACGTCCTCGAGGACCGTGAGGTTCAGCGCGTTGAGGGAGTCTGGTCGGTTGAGGGTGATCGTCGCGATGCCCTCGGCGTACTCGACGAGGATCGTCTCGTATGTGGCGGGAGTGCTCATGAAAAGACCTTTCGCGTCTGCTCTGTTGCAAGGATGGAGATGACGAGCTCGTCATCGACGTCGTCGAGCGTCGCCGGTGACCACTGGGGATTGCGATCCTTGTCGATCACCTGGGCGCGGATGCCTTCTCGCAGATCGGGCTGGGCGCTGATGCCCGCACCCGTGCGGAGATCGCGTTCCAGCACCTCGTCGAGCCCCATCGCACCGGCTGTCCTCACCAGTTCGAAGGTGACGGCCACGGACAACGGGGACTTCGCGGCGATGAGGTCGCCGGCCGCCCGCGCGCGTTCGTCGTCGTGGGCACGCAGGGCGGCCACGACCTCGGCGGCGGTCGAGCTGTCGTACGAGGAGGAGATCCAGCCCTCATCGGCCGCCAGCTCGGACGCAGGGGCATCGTCAGCGAAGCGGGCGATCACGGCATCGACGTCGTCAGCCGATTCCGCCAGCGCAGCCGCGAGGTCATCGAGGTGCTCCCGGGGGACGAAGGTGTCCGCGAACCCGTACCGGATCGCGTCGCCGGCGCCGAACGGCTGCCCCGTGAGTGCCAGGTGCATGCCGACGCCCGGCTGGGGGACGCGGGCGAGCAGGTGCGTGCCACCGACATCGGGGAACAGCCCGATCCCGGTCTCCGGCATCCCGACCTTCGACGTCTCCGTGACGATCCGATGGGAGCCGTGCGCGGAGATCCCCACGCCGCCGCCCATCGTGATCCCGTCCATGAACGCGATGTAGGGCTTCGGGTAGTGGGCGATCTCGTAGTTCACGGCGTACTCGTCCGCCCAGAACTCCAGTGTTTCGCCCGTCTCCTCGACGAGGTCGCGATGGATGGCCTTGATGTCCCCGCCGGCGCACAGGCCGCGGTCGCCGCGTCCCGTCACGAGCACGGCTCTCACCGCGTCGTCGTGCTTCCACGCTGCGAGTGCCTCCGCGATGATCGCCACCATGTCCGCGGACAGTGCGTTGATCGCCTTGGGCTTGTTGAGCTCGATGCGACCCAGCCCGCCCTCGATGCGGGTGAGAACCGAGGCTTCGTCGCCCGTTGCTGTCATCGTCATCCCACTCCTGTGCTCCTGCGCGAGATGATCACGCGCATGATCTCGTTGGTTCCTTCGAGGATCTGGTGGACCCGCAGGTCCCTGACCAGCTTCTCCACTCCGTACTCTGCCAGATAGCCGTATCCGCCGAAGAGCTGCAGTGCGCGGTTGGCGACATCGAAGCCCGTGTCCGTGGCGGTGAGCTTGCCCATCGCGGACAGCAGCGTGGTGCTCGGATCGTCCGCATCGTAGGCGGACGCGGCGCGCCACAGCAGGGAGCGGGCGGCCTCGAGCTTCGTCTGGAGGTCTGCGACCTCGAAGCGGAGCGCCTGGAACCCTGTCAGGTCCTGGCCGAACGCCTGCCGCTCGCCCATGTAGGTGATGGCCTTCTCCAGGGCGGACTGAGCGCCGCCGAGCGACGAGGCGCCGATGTTGAGACGACCGCCGTCGAGGCCGGACATCGCGATCCGGAAGCCGGTGCCCTCGTCGCCGATCCTGTTCTCGAGGGGCACGCGGACGTTCTCCATGAAGACCTGGCGGGTCGGCTGGGCCTTCCATCCCATCTTCTTCTCGTTCGGTCCGAAGCTGAGTCCTTCGGTCCCGTCCTCGACGATGAAGGCGGAGATCCCGCGGGCGCCGTCCTGGCCGGTGCGGGCCATCACGAGGTAGAGGTCCGAGCTGCCGGCGCCGGAGATGAACTGCTTCACGCCGTTGAGGATGTAGCCGTCGCCGTCGCGGCGGGCGGAGGTCTTGAGCGCCGCGGCGTCCGATCCGGCGTTGGGCTCCGTCAGGCAGTAGCTCGTCAGCGCTTCGAAGGAGGCCATCGGGACCAGCCAGCGCTGCTTCTGCTCCTCAGTCGCGAACAGCTCGAGGCACTTCGCGACCATGTTGTGGATCGACATGTAGCTGGCGACCGCGGGGCAGCCGGTGGAGAGCGCCTCGAAGACGAGGACTGCGTCCATGCGCCCCAGTCCGGCGCCGCCGTACTCCTCGTCGATGTAGATGCCGCCCATCCCCAGCTCCGCCGTCTGGCGGATGGCGTCGACGGGGAAGTGCCCCTCGGCGTCCCATTCGAGTGCGTGGGGAGCGAGTTCTTCGTCTGCGAACGTGCGGCACATCGCGAAGAGCTCCTGCTGCTCCTCTGTGAGGCCGAACGGTATGACCGATGCTGTGCTGCGCGACATGCGCGCCTCCGATCTTCTGCTGGTGTCCGCGTGCTGTGCAGTTGAAGCCGGTCGAGGACCGGCCGACGACCGCAGGGATGCGGGTTCGGTCCAATCGTACGCAGAATTGCTAGGACGTCCAAGTAATGCAGGTCATGATTCCGCCGAGGTCCGGGCTGGGGCGGGCGGAGACGGTGCCGGGTGGGTCGGAGACCTGTTGAGTCAGAGCCCAGTTGAGTCAGAGAGGGGAGTCGGGGCTCTCCAGTGCTCCGCGCAGCTCCGCAAGGCGGGTGAGGAGGTCGTGGACGCTGTCCTGGGGGACCCCCGGCTGCCCGAAGACCGCGCTGTTGAGCTCATCGGTGGCGCGAGCGACCAGTGAACGGCCGTCCTCCGTGATCTCCACGAGCGTGGTGCGTCCGTCTTCCGGGTGCGGTCGACGTCGTGCCAGTCCCGCGGCCTCGAGCCGGTCCACCGAGTTCGTCGTCGACGTGGCATGCACCTGCAGGCGCTTCGTGATCTTGTTCATCGGAAGGCTGCCCCGTCGTGTGAAGGCGAGGAGGGCGAGCACCTCATAGCGGGAGAATGTGAGCGACAGCGGTCGCAGGACGCGGTCGACCCGTGCGAGGAACAGCTGGTGGATGCGCATCACAGAGATGACCAGCGTCATCCCGTCGGCCTCGTCCTCCCAGCCGTGGAGCGTCCACTGGCGTCGGGACTCATCGATCGGGTCGAAGCCTTCAGTCATCGTCGGCAGCACATCCTTCCGTCCCCTTTGCCCGGGTGCCGAGGGGGTTGGCCCGAGTGTATAGAGGTGGAAGGATCAGGAGCATGTGCGGTCGGATCAATATGGCGCTCGATCCCTCGGACCTGGTCGACGAGCTGGACATCGAGCACAGCTCATACGAGCACCGGGAGCGCTACAACGTGCCACCGGGGGGAACCGTGCCGATCATCGTCGATCGCCCGGACGCTGATGGGCTCGTCCAGCGTCGCCTCGAACCGGCCCGGTGGGGACTCGTCCCCGGGTGGGCGAAGGATCTGAAGATCGGCTTTCGGGCCTTCAACGCCCGGTCGGAGACTGTGCGGACGAAGCCCATGTTCCGATCCGCCTTCGCGCGGCAGCGGGCGGTGATCCCGGTGCACGCCTACTACGAATGGGTGAAGACGCCGGAGGGGAAGCAGCCCTGGATGATGCACGCCATCGGGCACGACCACCTCTTCATGGCCGGCCTCTTCGAGTTCAAGAAGCTGGACGAGGAGGAGAGTCGCGCGGTCGGGACGGATGCGGCAGCCTCCTCGGGGTGGCTGGTCTCCGCCACCATCCTCACTGCGGAGGCTCAGGGGCACCTCGCCGAGGTGCATGATCGAATGCCCGTCATGCTGAGCCGTGACGAGGTCGGGGAGTGGATCGACCCGACGGCCGACGCGGGCGATGCGGAGGAGTTCCTCTCCCGCAATCTCACATCGTTCGACGCGCGGTCGATCGACCGCTACAGGGTGGGAACCGCTGTCGGGAACGTGAGGAACGAGGGCCCGGAGCTCGCGCAGCCGCTGTGACTCGCACAACTGCTGTGAGCGGGCGACGCGCAGTGAGCGGGCGAGGCTCCGGCGGTGAGGCGCACATCACCCCCGATCGAGTTGCGCGGCTCTGAACGAAAGACATAGGTTTGTCCTCGTTGCCTCGACGAGATGCAGCTTCGGGACGTTGAAACTACGGTGAAACCGCAGGTGAGACGGGCTGGGGTGAATCGAGGGGCAGACGATGAAATTGAATGCGGAGAAGCCTCAGGGCTGATCAGGTGGAGCAGATCACGCCAAGCGGATTTGCGAAGCACGCAGCGGATGACCTAGAGTTATCTCTCGTTGCCTCAAAGCGAACATCTCAGGATGTGAGCGAGGCAGTGAAGCTCGAATGAAGTTCTGGAGCACGACGGCGAGTCGAGTTGCAGGAAGCGAGTTCGGGCGCTAGACTAACGAAGCCCCTTCGGGAGAAGCGGGCTTCTGAATACGGAGAGCACCTTTCGGTGAGGGCTGGGCGTTGTTTGTGTCTGGTTGGATCGGTTTGTGTGTCTGTTCTTTGAGAACTCAATAGCGTGTTTGTTTGTTTTTGATGATGCCAGTTATTTATTTGCTGGG